>NZ_JAQRFO010000012.1:0-102264 GCF_028598775.1 Xenorhabdus aichiensis | reverse complement strand
CTGTTGAGTTGTCGAAGTGAGAATATCACCTCTATGACGGTGACCAAAATTAGGGTGCCACATCAATTTCGAAGAGGCTTACTATTACGAAAATTCCTGCGAACAATGCGAACGGCATTTCGAGTTAGCACAAAGCAAAAATAGCAGGATTAAATTAATCCGGATGAGATTTAAATTGTATCTCAGGAAGATTATTAACCGATTTAGATAAACCAAAAGCCAACCGGAGCGGATCATGAGATTCATCATTCGCGGAACGCCATCGCCCAAAGAAAGGGAGATGGCCTTATTTGCTCTAAATAAACACAAAGAAAAATTTGGTAATTATGGAGTGACACGGAAAACTGTAACGTATGTGATTTTATCGGAAGGGAAGAAATATTGCATCGAAATAGCCAATAAGGATAAGTCTTATGTCGCAACTGTCATCAATAAGAAACGCACCTTATCTAACCTTATATAAAAGTGAAAGTGATACCTATCCGTTAGATAGTCGCAAGGCTTGTGCATTTATGGATATATCGTTTCCGACATTAAAAAAGTGGATAGACTCAGGTCGCTTGTCTGGTTCTCGCAAAGATCCATCAAAGTCAAAATCACCATGGCAATTCACAAGAGCAAATTACATTGCCGCATTGAACTACAAAATGCACAATACACAAGAAAGTGTGATTTGTGCGGAAGAAGGAGATCGGAAATGTCAATCTTCCGTAGAGGTGAGTGCTGGTACGCAAGCTATTCATTCAATGGTAAAAGGATTAAGGTATTGCTTGGCACAAAGGACAAAAAGCAAGCACAGGAGTTGCACGATAAGAGAAAGGCAGGGCTATGGCGTGTGAGTGTCTTGGGAGAAATGCCAAAAGTGACATTCGAAGTAGCATGCACAAGATGGTTAGAGGAAAAGGCAAATAAAAAATCCCTCGATGACGACAAAACCAAAATAATTTTTTGGCTAGATCACTTCGAAGGAGTTTATTTGTCAGATATAGATGAATCCAACATTTATAATGCCGTCAGTAAACTAACCAACCAGAAACAAGCCGAGAACTGGGAAAAGCATGTATCTGGTAAGAAGCGCAGGCAAGTAAAGAAAAAAATCTCACCAGTATCTGTTGCAACAAAGGCTGCGTATCTGGCTTTTATCAAATCTCTATTGCGGTCGGCGGAACGCGATTGGAAGTATTTAGATAAAGCGCCAAATATCAAAGTACCAAAGCCAAAGAATAACAGGATCCGCTGGCTTGAGCCATATGAGGCAAAGCGTTTGATCGATGAATGCAGTGAGCCTTTAAAGGCTGTTGTTACTTTTGCCCTGGCTACTGGCCTGCGTCGTTCAAATATCGTTAATTTGGAATGGTCACAGATAGACATGCAAAGAAAGGTTGCATGGATACATCCAGATCAAACCAAATCAGGGAAGGCATTAGGTGTAGCATTAAATGATACAGCTTGTCATATTTTGAGGCAGCAGATAGGTAATCATCATAAATATGTGTTTGTTTACACTAAGGCAAAAAATAGGGCGGATGGAACTATGACGCCAACAGTGAGGAAAATGAGAGTGGATTCCAATACTTCATTTAGAACGGCTTTAAAACGTGCAGGGATAGAAAATTTTCGTTTTCACGACCTGAGGCATACGTGGGCTAGCTGGTTGATTCAAAAAGGAGTGCCACTTTCAGTATTGCAGGAAATGGGAGGCTGGGAATCAATTGAGATGGTGCGTCGATATGCGCATCTAGCACCTTCTCATTTGACAGAGCACGCACAACAAATTGATGCTCTATTTCACGATGAGGTCTCAAATATGTCCCACTCACATCTATCAGTGGTGGGACATACCGAGTAACTCATTGTTTTATATGGTGCCGGCTACCGGAGTCGAACTGGTGACCTACTGATTACAAGTCAGTTGCTCTACCAACTGAGCTAAGCCGGCGAAATTTGGCGGAAGGATAGAGATTCGAACTCTAGGATGGTTTCCCATCGGCGGTTTTCAAGACCGCTGCCTTCGACCGCTCGGCCATCCTTCCATGGCGCGAGATTATGCCTATATCGTTCAGATGTGTCTAGTCCCTGAAGGGAAAAAATCGTGTTTTTTTTACTGTTTGCTCAATCTTCGATCTGTAATGGTCTTTTTATTCTCTAACCTGCTAGTATTAGCATAATACAACGGCTTATTTGATTACGGGTTCATGTAGAATCAACCAAAAAATATATTCACACTAAAGGCAATTATTCAAAGAATGTATAAACAAGCATCTATCAAGCCATCCACTATTCCCCGTTTTTACGCGCTATTTGTTATTTTGCTTTTTACGTCTCTATTTTTATTCGGGTATAACTATTTTGATAGTTGGCTCACGGAGAAAAAATATGCTATCAGTGGCGTAACTGCTAAGATGAGATTGCAAATCGAAAATTATCGTTATCACGCCAATCATATCTTTGAGCAATCTAATATTCCGTCCTCTCCTTCCTCCTCTTCTCAGGAGGCAACATCATTGTTTAAATTGCGTCCTGATGTCCATTGGCTGGAAAGCCGTTATAAGACTGTCGATGCAATTATTTTTGGTCAGTACAATCATTCAAGTATTCAACTAGCTCAGCGGTTATCTAACTATCTGGAAATTCTCTGGGGCTCCCGTAATGAATACGAATCTATGTATTATCTCAATGGTAAGGATAACAATTTACTTTTGGTAACGACTCATCCTATTTTAAAACCAGAAATCAGGTTTAAGGAGAGTTATCTAACACTGACGTCTGAGGCCAAACGAACTGAAATGCTGGCTCAATCGATAGCGTTGGATGAAAAAGAAAGCATTTCGGCCATCAATGTGCTGCGTGGGGAGAATATTTATTTCTATACCTATAAAGCCGCATTCAATTTACCTGGGCAATTAACCTCTGTTATTGCTTTTGAACTGCCTATTAATAATCTTTTGCCAGTTGATATGTCGCCAGCAAACTTTCGTTTGAACTTGGCCAACTTACATGATGCCGAGGGTTCCAATAAAGTTGAGGTTTCATTGAACGGTTTTTGGCTGGAGTTCTCTCAGAGCCTCAATGCCATGCCATATAAATTGGTTTATCAAGTTCCACTGAAAGCACTGATTATAGACTTATTGATCAGGAATATCTGGCTCCTGCTCTCAATATTACTTTTCTCAATGTTCTCATTGAGTGGTTTGTTCTATATCCGCCGTAGATATATCACGCCTAATGCTTCGATGGATCATGAGTTGAAAATTAAAGACTCTTTAGGTAATGATATCATCTCTAATATTCCTATCGGTTTGTTGATCTACGATTTTGCGTCAAATCGGTTAATCACTAGCAATAAAATTGCAGAACAGTTGATACCTTATCTTGATTTGAATAAAGTTAAGGCGATGGCACAACAACATCATGGCGTCATTCAAACATCTATTGACGACGCGATTTATGAAGTCAAAATGTATAACAGCAATCTATTACCAGAAACATATCTCTTTCTGCTGCAAGATAGAGATCAGGAGGTCATGATAAATAGACGGCTCCAGCTTGCCAATCGAGAATATGATAAAACTGTTCAGGCCAGACGCTCAATGCTATCAAATATTAATAATGAAATAAAAATACCGATTCAGAGTTTAAATGAGATTACGATCCAATTGAAACAGGCATCAAAAGATGAAAATATGCAGAATTTGCTGGATCAGTTATTGGTTAAATCGGAATATATCACCAAATGGGTAGAAAACATTTCATTACTCAATGAGCTGGAGTCTGGTGACTGGCAGTCTGCTACTGAAATATTTTCTCTGTCTTCACGGTTGGAGCATATTCTGAAAGCCTCCCTGTCGACATTAAATGCCAAGGGATTGAAAACTTATTATCATTTTAATCTTCATCATGAATCTTTGTTCATTGGTGATAGTGTGGCAATAACTAAAATCATCTCGCTGTTATTTAATTACGCAATAGCGACAACCAGTTATGGAAAAATATCACTGTCTATTAATAGCTCTGGTAAATATGACAATTACATTCAAATTGATCTCATTGATACCGGTTCAGGTCTTAGCGAAAAAGATTTAACCAGTTTGAATTATCCCTTCTTGAATAAGTCAGCAGAAGATAAGTATTATACGAACTCTGGGCTAACTTTTTATTTATGTAATCAATTGTGCAAAAAAATGGGAGGGAATTTTGAAATTAAAAGTAAGTTGGGTTTGGGTACACATTATGTCATCAACCTGCCTCTTTCACAGCATGGTGATAACAAGGGCGAAACGAATCAGCTTTTGGAGGGTGTGACGGCCTTAATTGATATCAGTAACCCTGAAATCAGTAAAATAATCCACAATTACTTGAATAATTATGGCGCGTCATACTTCGATAAAATCAAAGAGAATGTTACAGAAGAGTACGATATTATCTTTACGGATACGCAGTGCAAAGTAGAAAAACCAACTATATTATTAGTTGATGGTTTGGCTGACTTCAAGCAGATGAAACCTAATCTGGTTCAGTGTAATTATAATTTTGTTGATGCGGTTATCAATGCAATATCGTTACTGGTTGAGGCAAATTTCAGTTTAGATGAATCTTGCTATGCTTTTGAAACCCCTAAATTAGAATGTAATGTTGTCGACAATGTTGACAATATTCTCAAGGGTTACCAAACACAGTTGGCAGATAGTGATTATAGGAAATTATTTATAGAGACAGTACCGATGGATATTACTAAACTGTATACTGATATGGAACGACATGATTTGACATCACTTTCGCAAACGGTACACCGCCTTAAGGGTGCGTTTGCTATGTTAGATTTAAAATTGCTCAAATCATCATGTGAGGCGTTGGAACAACACATAGCAGACAATAATGAAATAGAAATCAAAAATAGCATCAGCCGTATTGATTCTTTTGTCACGAAGCTGTTGCAGCAAGGTAACCAATAATATGAATAACCTTAATGTCATTATTGCCGATGACCATCCCATTGTTTTGTTTGGCATCCGTAAATCACTCGAACAAATTGAGTGGATTAATGTTGTCGCTGAGTTTGAAAATTCAACGACACTCATTAACAATTTACCGCACATAGAAGCGGATGTTCTCATAACGGATTTGTCAATGCCAGGCGACAAATACGGTGATGGTATTACCCTAATAAAATATGTTAAACGGCATTACCCAACACTGGCTATCATTGTTCTCACTATGAACAATAATCCAGCTATTTTAAGCGCTGTGCTTGAACTTGATATTGAGGGAATTGTATTAAAGCAGGGAGCACCTACTGATTTGCCCAGAGCACTTTCTGCTTTGCAAAAGGGTAAAAAATTTACACCTGAAAGCGTTTCTAAATTGCTGGAAAAAGTCAATGCCAATGGTTATGGGGATAAACCCTTATCTCCGAAAGAGAGTGAAGTATTGCGTTTATTTGCTGATGGTCTTCTTGTTACTGATATTGCTAAAAAACTTAATCGCAGTATTAAAACCATTAGCAGCCAGAAAAAATCAGCTATGCTAAAACTGGGTGTAGATAACGATATTGCGCTGCTTAATTATTTATCATCTGTCACTATTGAAAAAGATATCGGTAGATAATCAATATGTTATCTTCTTCTAATAAAAAATCGGTAACAACAATTACCGATTTTTTATTATCTAATAGATGAATGAATTCAAGATTAAATATCACTGTATTCTATTAATGTATCCCTTAATATTGCCAATGAGACGGGTTTTGATAGACAGTGATCCATTCCTGCATCCGCACAACGTTGTTTTTCTTCTGCCAGGGCATTGGCAGTGATGCCAATGATGGGGCTGGTATATCCTTTATCCCTCAGGTATTTTGTGAATTCATATCCGTCCATATTTGGCATATTCACATCTGTCAGAATAATATCCGTTGAATTATTCTTCAGGTGCTCGATGGCATCAATACCATCATTCGCCGCGGCTGTTTTGAATCCTATTGTATTTAATTGTTCGATCAATAAGTGTCGGTTTAAAGGGTGATCATCAACAACCAAGATCTTAATGGTACTCAACCGGCTATCTGCTTGAATTGATGTTGCTGATGTTGATGTTGACGTTGATATAGTGGCAGGAGAGACATGATTATTTTTTGATAGCAGTTTATCGATGACACTGTCAAGCTCGCTGAGTTGATAAGTGTTATGTAACCAGTAATGTTCTCGAATTTGTTTTGGCGGCCCAATATGTTTTTCTGATATCTCTATGTAGTAACGTACAGTAATGTCTAGTACATCAGGCTGGTCAATGATCACCAGTTCTGTGCCATCTATTTTATTTTTGTCATATAAGGCAATCTGAAAATAGTTCTTCGTAAGAAAATTCTGTAAATATTTTTCTAGATAGTCATTGCGAACAGCCAGTACGATTTTTTGTTGAGTGCGATTCTTGGAATACTCTTTGGTATGATACTTTGCTCCATACAGTGGAAGGCGGATAGAAAAGATACTACCAATATGCTGTTGTGAAACAAATTCGATATCACCATCCATCAAATTGATCAATTTTTCGCAAATCACTAATCCCAATCCAGTACCTTGCGAGAAGCTTTGTTTATTAGCGTTGATTTGAAAAAATGGTTCAAACAACTGAGTTTGTAATTTATCTTCGATTCCAAACCCGGTATCTTTGATACTGATATACAGGTAACTATGCTTTATCGAAATGGTAATGACAACACAGCCAGTTTCTGTGAATTTAATTGCATTATTCAGCAGATTGGAGATGATTTGCTGCAACCTTACGGGATCATTATTGATAATATCGGGAATGTTCGGTTCAATATAGCAGTATAATCCCAACTCTTTTTTCACAATGAGAGGAAGATAATTTGAGATCACATGCAATACGATTTCTTTACAAGAGAATTTCTTGGAATCAATTTTGAGCTGCTTAGATTCTATTTTGGAAAAATCGAGAATATCGCTGATGATTTTTAGTAACAATGATGATGCGTTATCCATTGCTGATAGCAGCCGTGCAGATTCTAATGGCAATGTATGAGATTGCAGCAGTTCCAGATTACCAATAATGCCATACAGTGGTGTTCTCAATTCATGGCTGACTGTTGCCAGAAACATGGATTTTGCCTGATTAGCCTGTTCTGCGGCTGACGCCATTTCCTGTAATGATTGTTCCATTTTTACCCGTGTACTGATATCTACTAGTACACAGATTGCTACTTCTTCATTTCGATAACGTGAATGTACAAAGCTAATTTGCAGGTGATTGTTGTTACTGGTGACAACATCGATATAGCTGCTGGTTTTATCGCAGATAATATCAACGATGCGTTTTTGATCTTCATATGTTAGCATTCGGGTGTAATTATGCGCCAGTTCGTTACTGAGAATATTGGCACCATCATTAATCCGTAAAATACTGATGCCAACTGGTGCAGAGGCAACAATTTTATGGTTAAATTGTTCATGCTCTTCAAGACGAATAGCATTGTCTTCAGCAGGGGCAAATATTTTACGTTCAAATAGCCAGACAAAGAAAATAATCAGGATCGCAGAAATAAGATTCAATACGATACTGTTAATAATTGTTACCTTGAATTCACCATAGATATTTTTTAATGGCAATGAAAAAATAACGTTAAATGAAGAAGGAGCTAAGCGTCGTTTTAATAATAAATTGGTATAACCCTCGTCATAACCAAAATAAGGGGTCTGTATATTATAGTCAGCGTAACGAAGTTTATTATCATTTTTTACTGGGTAATATAACTCAGGCTGATTATAGTGGTTTAGCATTGTGATAGAAATAGGTCGATTTCTTGTTTGTAGAAATGAATCTAACCTGATAGCTTGTTCGATACCTATCACTGCTGTCATTTGCCCATTAGTATAGATCGGCGCAAGAATATAAAAAGTACCACTGTCAGCTCTTGTGTTAGGCATGACCCAAAAGACATTCCGTTCTTTTCCTTGTTCTTTCAAAATGATTAGTTTACGGAAATTTTCGTAGACCATTTTCTTCAGTGTTTCAGGTTCTGTTATGGTACTGCGAACTGAAAAGCTCACCATACACATACTTTGTGTACCAACCAGAAAGATCTGATTCAGGCCTCGTGGAGCGGCAATATTATCTTTCCAAAATAAGATCAGGTTATTTAATGAGTCTAAATAATTATGTGTGCTTTTACGTAAGAGATCACAATCTGAATTCATATTCAGAGGAGTATATGAGAAAGCAGGGTTATTATACGGCAGAGTAATAGTTAGATCTTTTTCATTCTTTTGTGATAAATGTTTCTCTGTCATATATTGGATATCCCGCAAGGTGTTGGTAGTATGCCGAATATAAGAGAACATTATATCGTAGTTAGTGTTATATTCTTGACGAATGTCTGATTTGACTTCATTAAAAATATTTACCAGATAAAAGCTGGTTAATAAGGCGCCTAATGCCCACAGCATAAAGCCAAGCACCCGAAAAAGGTAACGGGATATCTTTAATGACGTTCGAAAAGAAGATAGATATCTCAAAAGGTCGCCTGATGAAAAACATGATTAATAATAACTATTCACAGCATATACTAGTGTAGCAGGGAATACAAAGCAGCATTTGTTCTTGTAAGTTATTTGTAAAAAAATTGCACAAAAAAAAGCAGGCATTAAAATACCTGCTTTATTAATGGTTTTATAGAATAGTCAAGGAAAGGTATATGTTATATCTGATCTTCTGACTCGCTATTCCCTTCATCAGAAGGAGACGTTATATTATTTTCTTCGTCTTCATCATCGTCAGGTTCAGCAACACGCTGCAAACCAACGACCTTTTCATCTTCTGCTGTACGGATCAAAGTAACACCCTGCGTGTTACGGCCAACAACGCTGACTTCAGAAACACGGGTACGTACTAGTGTTCCCGCATCGGTGATCATCATGATCTGATCAGTGGGTTCAACCTGAATTGCACCGATAACATCACCGTTGCGCTCGCTGACTTTGATAGAAATGACCCCTTGAGTCGCACGGGATTTAGTCGGATATTCGTTCTGAGCAGTACGTTTGCCGTAGCCATTTTCGGTGACAGTCAGAATTTCTCCTTCCCCACGAGGGATGATCAGAGAGACGACTTTATCACCTGCACTCAGTTTAATACCACGCACCCCTGCCGCTGTACGTCCCATTGCACGCACACCTTTCACACGGATAGTACCGTCTTCCAGAGTTTCTTCATCTTCTTCGAGGAAACGAACGACTTTACCCTTCGCAGAGAATAGCATGACTTCGTTGCTGCCATCAGTCAGGTCAACACCGATCAATTCATCACCGTCATTTAGTTTTACTGCGATAATACCGGCACTGCGTGGACGACTGAATTCACTGAGTTTAGTCTTCTTAACAGTCCCACTTGCGGTTGCCATGAAGATATTCAGTCCATCTTCATATTCACGTACTGGCAAAATGGCTGTAATGCGTTCTTCTTGCTCCAGTGGCAGTAGGTTGACAATCGGACGCCCACGCGCGCCACGGCTTGCTTCCGGCAACTGGTAGACTTTCATCCAGTACATCTTACCTTTGTTTGAAAAACAGAGGATAGTATCGTGTGTATTGGCGACCAGTAAACGCTCAAGGAAGTCTTCTTCTTTGATACGTGCTGCTGATTTGCCTTTGCCGCCACGACGCTGGGCTTCGTAATCAGACAATGGCTGATATTTCACATATCCCTGATGAGACAGTGTTACCACAACATCTTCCTGATTGATCAGGTCTTCAATATTGATATCCGCTGAATTTTCAGTGAGTTCAGTACGGCGGGCATCGTTATATTGATCTTTGATGGCCAGTAGTTCTTCACGAATAACTTCTCGCAAACGTTCTGGGTTTTCCAGAATGAAAAGCAGTTCGCCGATTAATTTCAGCAGTTCACGATATTCATCGAGCAGTTTTTCATGCTCCAGACCGGTCAGTTTCTGCAAGCGCAGATCCAAAATAGCCTGTGCCTGCTGTTCGGTCAGGTAATATTTACCGTCATGAATGCCATATTCCGGCTCCAGCCATTCAGGGCGTGCAGCATCATCACCAGCCTGTTCCAGCATTGCTGCAACATTACCCAGTTCCCACGCTTGGGCAATCAGATTTGCTTTGGCTTCGGCAGGAGTTGATGCCCGACGGATCAATTCGATGGCAGAATCGATATTGACCAGTGCGACAGCCAGTGCTTCAAGGATATGTGCACGTTCGCGGGCTTTGCGCAGTTCAAAGATAGTCCGGCGGGTAACGACTTCGCGGCGATGGTTGATAAACGCGGAAAGAATATCTTTCAGGTTAAGCAGTTTAGGCTGCCCCTGATGCAGAGCAACCATGTTGATACCGAATGAAACCTGCAACTGCGTGAGTGAATACAGGTTATTCAGGACAACCTCAGCCACGGCATCGCGTTTCACTTCGATAACGATACGCATCCCATCTTTATCGGATTCATCACGCAGTGCGCTGATTCCTTCAATGCGTTTATCTTTCACCAGTTCGGCAATTTTTTCGATCAGCCGGGCCTTGTTTACTTGATAGGGAATTTCATTGACGATAATGGTTTCGCGGCCATTTTTTTCATCAGTTTCAATTTTTGCGCGGGCGCGAATATAAATTTTACCGCGACCGGTACGATAGGCTTCCTGAATGCCACGGCGCCCATTGATAATAGCTGCTGTAGGGAAATCAGGCCCTGGGATGTATTCCATCAGGCCTTCTATACTGATGTCTTCATCATCAATATAAGCCAGACAGCCATCAATCACCTCAGATAAATTATGAGGGGGAATGTTGGTTGCCATACCAACCGCAATCCCTGATGAGCCATTCACCAGCAGATTGGGGATACGGGTTGGCATCACATCGGGGATCTGTTCTGTACCATCATAGTTAGGCACAAAATTGACAGTTTCTTTTTCCAGGTCTGCCAGCAGTTCATGGGCAATTTTCGCCATGCGTACTTCGGTATAACGCATCGCAGCCGCAGAATCGCCGTCCACTGACCCGAAGTTGCCCTGACCGTCAACCAGCATATAACGCATGGAGAAGGGTTGTGCCAGACGTACAATCGTGTCATAAACAGCGCTGTCGCCATGTGGGTGATATTTACCGATCACATCCCCAACAACGCGGGCTGATTTTTTATAGGGTTTATTCCAATCGTTTCCCAATACATTCATCGCAAAAAGCACGCGGCGGTGTACTGGCTTCAGTCCATCTCGAACATCCGGCAGTGCGCGTCCAACAATAACGGACATCGCATAATCCAGATATGAGCTTTTTAGCTCTTCTTCGATATTGACCGGTGTGATTTCTCTGGCAATGTCGCTCATGGAGCCACTATCCCTCATACTCCGAATTCAAAGGTTTAAATTATACCACAAATTGACAGTTTTATAAAAACCAGATGCGGGTATTTCAAGATTAAGGCATGTATAATACCCTCTTATCACACATCCCCATAATACTGTTACATTTTCTGTGGAGCAGTTTTCTATGAAGCAGTTCCTAGGAGCGATATCGCTGATGAACGTCAAAACCCCCGATTCACACATCCCGTCTCACCTCAATGTGGATCAACAGGAAATCGAAAAATTTGAAGCCGTTGCTTCCCGCTGGTGGGATCTTGAAGGTGAGTTCAAGCCATTGCACCGGATTAACCCACTGCGTTTGAACTATATCCTGCAACGTGCCGGAGGTCTTTTCGGTAAAAAAGTGCTGGATGTTGGGTGTGGCGGTGGGATCCTGTCAGAAAGCATAGCGCGTGAAGGTGCGGATGTGACGGGGCTGGACATGGGGTTTGAACCTTTGCAGGTCGCCCGATTGCATGCACTGGAATCCGGTACTCCTGTCACTTATGTGCAGGAAACGGTAGAAAGCCATGCTGAACAGCATCTGCATTCTTATGATGTTGTGACGTGCATGGAGATGCTCGAACATGTGCCAGATCCTGAATCCGTGATTCGCGCCTGTGCCAAATTGGTCAAACCAGGCGGCCATGTTTTCTTCTCAACGATTAATCGTAATCGTAAAGCCTGGCTAATGGCTGTCATTGGTGCTGAGTATATTTTGAACATGGTCCCGAAAGGGACGCATGATGCGAAAAAATTTATTCGCCCTTCTGAACTGATTGGCTGGGTAGATAAGACTCCTCTGAAAGATCAGCATATTATTGGGTTACATTACAACCCGTTGACAGACAAATTTCGACTTGGACACAATGTAGACGTGAACTACATGCTTCATACTCAATCGGTTTAAACGTGACAGTTAAGGGATTAATAAAACGGCAAGTAGATATTATTTTTAAGATTTTATTTCCCCCGTTTCGCCGATAGTTTTGTGAAAGTAACATCAAGTAACTACGCAGGTTATCGGCTTTTCGGCAAAATTAATCCTCAAGTTATCCACAAAACTTCCCGGTTTTGTGCACTTGAAAAAATGCGGATTTAACAGTATCTTGTTATTACCGTTTTAATTACCCCCTATATATTGTGTTTCTCGACGTTCCGTTGCTACTAGTTCCCGATTGGCCTTTAGCCATTTCGGGTACATCGTGCTGTCAATATGTCAATGTCAAGAAAGGCGATAAAGGCGAGATACGATAAAGAGAAGGTGTATTTCCCCATGAACCAGAGTCTGCTAGTAACCAAGCGTGATGGACATAAAGAACAAATTGATCTGGAGAAGATCCACAGGGTCGTTGCCTGGGCTGCCGAAGGTCTGAAAAATGTCTCAGTGTCACAAGTAGAACTGCGTTCTCAGATTCAATTTTACGATGGCATCAAAACAGCCGATATCCATGAAACCATGATCAAGGCAGCGGCTGATTTGATTTCTGGCGATGCGCCTGATTATCAGTATCTGGCGGCTCGTTTGGCCATCTTCCATCTGCGCAAAAAGGCTTACGGTCAGTTCGAACCACCTGCTCTGCATGATCATGTTGTACGAATGGTAAATTTTGGCAAATACGACAAGCATTTGCTGGAAGACTATTCCAAAGAAGAATTCGAGCAAATGGACAGTTTTATTGACCATTTGCGTGATATGGATTTCTCTTATGCAGCCGTTAAGCAGCTTGAAGGGAAATATCTGGTACAGAACCGTGTTACCGGTGAAATTTATGAAAGTGCCCAATTTCTCTACATTCTGGTTGCAGCGTGCCTATTTTCCACGTATCCAAAAGAAACGCGCCTGAGCTACATCCGTCGTTTTTACGATGCGGTTTCGACGTTTAAAATTTCGCTGCCAACGCCAATCATGGCGGGGGTTCGAACACCAACTCGCCAATTCAGTTCCTGCGTTCTGATTGAGTGTGGTGACAGCCTTGACTCGATCAATGCAACATCCAGTGCGATTGTAAAATACGTTTCCCAGCGAGCGGGCATTGGCGTGAATGCAGGCCGCATCCGTGCTTTGGGTAGCCCAATCCGTGATGGTGAAGCTTTCCATACGGGCTGTATTCCATTCTATAAACACTTCCAGACAGCTGTGAAATCCTGTTCGCAGGGGGGAGTCCGTGGTGGTGCAGCGACTTTGTTCTATCCGCTGTGGCATTTGGAAGTAGAAAGCTTGCTGGTACTGAAAAACAACCGTGGTGTTGAAGGTAACCGCGTGCGCCATATGGATTATGGTGTGCAGCTCAATAAATTGATGTATGAACGCCTGATCAAAGGGGAAGACATTACTCTGTTCAGCCCATCTGATGTCCCAGGGTTGTATGATGCTTTCTTTGCGGATCAAGATGAATTTGAGCGTCTGTACACTCAGTACGAAAGTGATGCCACTATCCGTAAAGAGCGCATTAAAGCGGTGGAGCTGTTCTCACTGATGATGCAGGAGCGTGCTTCAACCGGCCGTATTTACATCCAGAACGTTGACCATTGTAATACACACAGCCCATTTGATCCGGCGGTTGCACCTGTGCGTCAGTCAAACTTATGTTTGGAAATTGCACTGCCAACCAAGCCAATGAATAATATCAACGATGAAAATGGTGAGATTGCCCTGTGTACATTGTCTGCTTTCAACCTGGGTGCCATTAATAATCTGACGGAACTGGAAGAATTAGCGGAATTGGCCGTTCGTGCACTGGACTCCTTGCTGGATTATCAAGATTACCCAATCATCGCGGCTAAACAGGGCTCAATGGGGCGCCGTACGCTGGGCATTGGTGTGATTAACTTTGCTTATTATCTGGCGAAAAACGGTGTCCGTTATTCTGATGGTAGTGCCAATAACCTGACACACAAAACATTTGAAGCCATTCAGTATTACCTGCTGAAAGCCTCGAATGGGCTGGCGAAAGAGAAGGGTGCTTGCCCGTGGTTTGGGGAAACCACTTATGCACAGGGTGTCCTGCCAATTGATACTTACAAAAAAACACTGGATACATTGACCCGCGAACCTCTGCATATGGATTGGGAAGCCCTGCGTAATGACATCCAGCAGCATGGCCTGCGTAACTCAACATTGTCAGCATTGATGCCGTCAGAGACGTCTTCGCAGATCTCCAATGCGACCAACGGTATTGAGCCACCACGCGGCTATATCAGTATCAAGGCATCAAAAGATGGCATCTTGCGTCAGGTTGTACCGGAATATAACCGTTTGAAAGGGGCTTATGAGTTGCTGTGGCAAATGCCGGGCACCGATGGCTACCTACAGCTGGTGGGGATCATGCAGAAATTCATCGACCAATCGATTTCTGCCAATACTAACTATGATCCTGCTCGTTTCCCGAACGGCAAAGTTCCGATGAATCAGTTGCTGAAAGATTTACTGCTCGCTTACAAATATGGCGTGAAAACACTGTATTACCACAACACTCGCGATGGGGCGGAAGATGTTCAGGGTGATCTGGAAGAAGTCGTTGAGTCTGCTGATTCCGATTGTGACGGCGGCGCGTGTAAAATTTGATTTGAGGAAGTTATGTCCTATACCACTTTTTCACAAGTAAAAAATGATCAACTACAGGAGCCGATGTTTTTCGGCCAGCCTGTGAACGTAGCGCGTTATGATCAGCAGAAATATCCTATTTTTGAGAAACTGATTGAAAAACAGCTTTCGTTCTTCTGGCGTCCTGAGGAAGTTGATGTTTCCCGTGATCGCATTGACTACAATGCATTGCCGGATCATGAAAAACACATTTTTATCAGTAACCTGAAATATCAAACGCTGTTGGATTCCATTCAGGGCCGTAGTCCGAATGTGGCATTCCTGCCGCTGATTTCCATTCCAGAATTGGAAACTTGGGTTGAAACATGGTCGTTTTCAGAAACGATTCATTCGCGTTCCTATACGCATATTATCCGTAATATCGTCAATGATCCTGCCATTGTATTTGACGATATTGTAGCCAACGAGCAGATCTTAAAACGTGCCAAAGATATTTCGGGGTATTACGACGTTCTGATCGAGATGACTAACTACTATCATCAGCTGGGCGAAGGTACATACAATGTGGCGGGTAAAAACATTACAGTTAGCCTGCGCGCATTGAAAAAACAGCTTTACCTGTGTTTGATGAGTGTTAACGCTCTGGAAGCTATTCGTTTCTACGTCAGTTTTGCGTGTTCATTCGCTTTTGCGGAACGCGAATTGATGGAAGGGAATGCCAAAATCATCAAACTGATTGCGCGTGATGAAGCTCTGCATTTAACGGGAACCCAGCATATGCTGAACTTACTGCGCTCTGGTCAGGATGACCCTGAAATGGCGGAAATTGCCAGAGAGTGTGAGCAGCAGTGTTACGATCTGTTTGTACAGGCGGCTGAACAAGAAAAAGAGTGGGCAGATTATTTATTCAAAGATGGTTCTATGATTGGTCTGAATAAAGATATTCTGTGTCAGTATGTCGAATATATCACCAATATTCGCATGCAGGCGGTGGGTTTGAAGTTACCATTTGAAGCTCGCTCTAACCCAATCCCATGGATCAATGCATGGCTGGTTTCTGATAATGTTCAGGTGGCTCCACAGGAAGTCGAAGTCAGCTCTTACTTAGTCGGTCAGATTGATTCGGAAGTCAATGCTGAGGATCTCAGCGGTTTCGAACTCTGATATGGCTGATTACAAAGTTACCCTGCCGTCACGGCAGGGTTTATCCGTCCATTATTCTTCTGGTTTCCACCGTAACCTACTGGAAGCCTTGGAACAAGGCAAAGTACAGCTTGAATACCAATGTCGTCAGGGATATTGTGGTTCCTGTCGGGTTCGTTTGGTGAAAGGAAAGGTCGGCTATCCCTGCAAGCCATTGGCATTTGTTAATGAGGGTGAAATCTTACCTTGTAGCTGCCATCCACTCACTGATATTGAAATCGAACCGTGATCTTCCTTTAATTGACGGTCTCTATCGCAATTTTATATTCTTTAATTGAAAATTATTTTCATAAAGAGTGATTTTTTATGAAACCATGATATATGGAATCCTAAATATTAATCTATTATTAATAGAATATTTTATAAGGAAATAAAATATTCACACATTATAATAATTATTAAAATACTCTGATTTACTATTTCAGTATAAAAATATATATACTATATTTTAATCATCAGGGTATTTATATTACAATAAATTCATCGTTTTTCTATCTTCTAATACTATAGGGATTAACATATTTTAAGACAGCACTTGTTCGATGATTTTATTTTGTTCTTTTTACTAAGAGATAAGGTCTTTATTCTTTAGTGAAGAAATAAAATCATTGTTGATATTAAATTATAAAAACTATTTTTTGTAATTTAATTTAGATGCTTTACATTATTTTTTCATAAAATGGATGGTGAAAATATAGAAAGACGTTAATATAGCGTGATATAAATAATGGAAACTTATTCTTACATAAGCAATGGCAAGTTCTTTCGAAAACGCGATACGTCTATCAGTACGAATGATAATGCATGAGATAGAATCCATGAGAAGTTTACATTTTGACGGCTGAATCACACATATGGTTTTGTTTAATTGTAGAAAATTAGCGAGCAGAATACTTTTAAGGGGGTATAAATTACATTTTTATATATTTGATTGCTTTATCTATTTTGATAATGAATATAAATTAATAGACACAATGATGATTTTACAGCCATATACTGATTTAAATGGGTTTACTTAAGTTAATTCTTTGTTTTTCAGTGGGTTGAATGTTTCAATTTCATTGTCAACTTTTTATCTGAGTCTTTAATGAATGGTTTAGTCAAGCTAAACAGTGGCTTGTCAAACTTTAATATTTGATTAATTTTGTGATCTGGTTTATCTATTTTTGGTACTATTAATTGTAAATATTATCAGGAGCTTTAAATGGGTAAGCTATTGTGTTTCCCAGTTATGGTGATGGTAATAGCAATGCTGATATGCAATATTGCTGAAGCCAAGTCACCCTATGATGGCGAATATTTGTGCAAAATAAATAAAGAATTGAACGATGTGACTATCAAGAATGGGGGGATGTACTTTTTCCCGACTAACCTTGATACGGCCAGAGTTTCCTATAGAGATGAGAGTTTTACTATTTATGAAACAAGGCCAGAAGTGTTCATGAGTCCTAAATTAACCCCGATTACAAAATTTGGTATCTTAAACAAAAAGGAACTCACGGAAATGGGGGAAAACACATTGATATATGGAGGAGAGGGGCGTGGTCTGGGCTATTTTAGGCCAAGTCAAAACGAATTTTTCATTTCTAAGATAAAGATTCCTAGTGTGAAGGGGGCTTATATCCTGTCTCTTGAAAATTGTGTTAAGCAGTTGTGAATTATTCAAAGAGCAGCCCCGAAGGGGCTTCTTCCTGATCTGATACCGTCACAGGAATCAGAATACTGTGTCAAAGCAAGAAAAGCTTTGTAGGGCTAAGAAAATTTACATTTGGTAGGGCGCAATTGGTTTTTGAATGATCCTATCCTTCCTATCTGTGATGATAAAGTCACTCGATTAGTGCTTTATGGTCTCATAAGAGAAACCATGATGCATATCCATTACACTACTCCAATAGTCTATTCCATTGTTGGTCTATGCTCGGACAACAGTGATAGCTTTTAAACACACTTTAGTGAAGCCAGAAAGGTGAGCGGATTGAATCATCCTCACGTACTAATCTCTAACTTCGGTTTCTGCGGACAGTCCGTTCTCGAGAGCGGCCAGCAATAATTATGCTTATTGAGATAATCTTTAAGCGAATAAAAAATAAAACAAAAACAAGGTCTTATTCTAAATTTTATTATTTTATGTTGTAATTATAGGATGGTTAAAATTATCTATTATCATTCGATGATGCAATTATAAATATTTTTATAGCTTAATCAGATAATTGAATATAATATATAAAATATAAAATATAAAATATAAAATATAAAATATAAAATATAAAATATAAAATATAAAATATAAAATATTCATTATTGAATATTTGTTTAGAAAAGAAATTTTTTTGAATGTACTGAGTGGTTAATAACCTAATTTAGCTACTGATTCTTTAACTAAAATATAGGATAGAAGTTATATCATGCGTTCTTCACTGCATATCCTTGCACTGGCCTCGATGCCAATTTTTTGTCTGCCTGTGATTTTTTCTCAGATCCAGATGATCATGATGGTCAATTTTATTATCGTATTCCAACAGTGGACTTATCAAATCCTGAATTGTAAAAACGAGCACAAAATTATATTGCATTATTAAATGGATATGTGAATGCTGATAATACTAAAAAACAAGAAAAAATACGTGAGCAGTACACTAAATTAATAATGAATGATACTAATGTTCGTTATGATAAAATTGATTTTGCATAACGAGTTAAGTACGATAATTTTTTCCGTAAGGTCAGTCATATTATAATGGCCGGTATTTTAGTAAAATAGGTATTTATTGTGATGATTAATGGTGTGATATTATGTCATTAATCATTTTCTTAAAAAAGAAATAATTGTTTATTGATCAGGTTAAGCTAACAATATAAATACTCACTTAATTTATTTGTTTTAATTATTAATATATTTATAATGATAAAAATTTAATATAATTATGTGTTACAAAATGGATAATAATCTTTCCTGCCTGCTCCTTATCGACTTTTTTAATCTTAAGATATTTCTTAAAATCACAAAGGAAATAATAATAAAATATTTGTTTTATAAACAATAAGTTAAAGCTAATAGTGTTATATCTAGTCGGATAGTGTGGGCAATTCAGTAAATGTTTTAATAGGGTTATTCTCATATATTTATTTGAATTTAAAAGAAAAATTAATTTTTGGGGTGTGGATTGACGTTTTTATTTTATTGTTGAATTTAGAATATGTCTCTTGTATATTTCGCAGGATTTAATTTTTTGAGAGAATGAGAATATTAACTTATGAAAAAAACGTTATTAACAGCCGCTATTGCTGCAGGATTATCTATTTTTGCTTTCGGTGCTAATGCCAGTAATAGTGGTAAAAGTACTATTTCTTTGGGGTATGCTCAGAGCAGTGCTAATGCCAATGGTATTAAAGTATTTAAGAGCGATGGTACTGAATGGAATACAAAACAACATGGATTGAATTTGAAATATCGTTATGAGTTAGATGACCATTTTGGTGTGGTTGGCTCATTGACCTATACGTTCAATAGATTTGAAAATGATCACGTTGGAAACGTCACCAAATTTAAGTCGGATAGTTACTCCTTATTGGCTGGGCCATCATATCGTTTTAATGATTATATTAGCGCATATGGAATGATTGGTGCTGCCCACAATAAAATTAAGATACAAGGTGATAGTGAGTTTGATTTAAGCAAGACATCATTTGCTTATGGTGCCGGTTTACAATTCAATCCCATTGAAAATATTGCGGTTGATGCATCGTATCAATATTCAAAATTTAATGATATCAAAGTTGGAACATGGGTACTGGGTATAGGATATCGTTTCTGATTTATTGTTAACTTATATTGGTTATTTTATTTATTATTTGATGCTTAATTTATAGAGATATTTTTCAAATATCATTTAATAAAATGATTATAGCCTGAACTCTTTAAATCATAGGGCTCAGGCTTTTTTATATATTGGAACTGTAATTTTAATTTACGAAAATTCATTAAATTAATATGCTTACCTTGCTTTTTAGGTAAATATTTAAATTAATTTTAAAGATATATTTCATATCAGTGAGTCATCCTATTCAATTATTATTTGAGCGATAATCTAAATCAACCTTTATTTATTTTTTATGTACTGGATGTATCTATATTTAAACATATAGTTACTACGGTGATATTTATGGGGCGGATTTTTTAGTCTTTGGTTGAATTGTAGTCTATCTGAGGGGATCGGATAATACCATGCAAAATAGCTTATAAGAAAGCCAGCTCTCACTTTTGAACCGGCTATCTTCATCTCTGTACTAACACAAAGCTTACATAAAGCGAGTTGTTGATAGGCGGATAACAACGTTATGTACGTTTGAGAGGAAAGATTTTACAGATTTCATGATGATTTCCTTTTTGGGTTATAAATTGTGACGTACTTCACGAAAATATAAATTCTGAAGGAGATTTTATGCCCAAAATAAAAAGAGTCAAGGCATTTATTAAAATATTTCTTTAAAATTTAAAATATTTTTACATTAAAATATAACTCATTGAAAATATTTATTTAATTTTTATTTTGTGTTTTTTATGTTGTTATTTTGATTTAATTTTGTTTTGTAATTGTTTGCTTTGGGTTGTCATACTGTTAGTAGAGCAATCTCACTGATTTTTTAAGCTAGCTATACTTTATTCAACGAGTGTTTTTTCTGAAAAATTTAACTTAGCGATGAACTAAAGTAGCTGGAGATAACTAATGGAAATCAGTGAAAATGGCATTAATAAGATAAAAAGTTATGAAGGTTTGAGATTGCACGCATACCCTGATCCTGCCACAGGTGCTGAACCATGGACAATTGGGTATGGGCATACAAAAGGAGTGAAACCAGGGCAAGTAATTACAGAGCAACAGGCTGAAACATTTTTGCATGAAGATCTGATACCAATTTATGCTGAGATTCAAAGAATTGTTAAGGTTACTTTAACACAGGGGCAGTTTGATGCTTTATGCTCGTTTATTTTTAATTTAGGAGTGAGCAATTTTATTCATTCAACGCTGCTGAAAAAATTGAATTTGGCTGATTATCAAGGTGCTGCCGAGGAATTTTTGAAATGGGATAGGGCGGATGGGCGTGTATTAGCCGATTTGCGTGTTCGAAGAGCATCGGAGCAGAAAATGTTTATGTCATAGCACGATGTTGATAAAAACTTTATTACGAGATACAAAAATGTTAATTGATTAATATTGTAATATTTGCTGGATTCGACTAATAAGTACAATTTTTCAGAAGGGCGGTCAGTTGCTATGGTAAGTGTTTTTAACACAGCTCCGTTCTAAGAATAGTAAATAAAATGGTTTATTATGGTAATGTTTAAATCTGAACAATAAATTCGGGCTTGATAAGCCCGAATAAAAAATATGGATTAAATATAGGGTGGTGTATTTTGTAATACGACACGATAGCCATCAATATCTTCGAATGTTTTTCCAGTTCGATCCCAATAAGGATTATAAGAGGGGACGAGAGAAAAACCGGCTTCTTGCATCAATTGGCTCTGTTTCTGCCACTCAGACTCATCTTCGATATAAAAAACCAATAAACTATCTTGTGTCGGTGCTTTACCAACAGATGCATTGTGGTGGTGAGTAAATTCGAGATGCCAAGAATGATTGGGATGCCCTAACATAACACCATCAAAATTATCATGATCTCTGAATTCACCTAATAGAGTAAATTGTAATCCTTTGCAATACATATCTTTGATTGCAGACAAATTATCTGTTGGTCTGGCAATCCTAAGGACAGGTGTTGTTTTCATTTTTTTATAGGGTTTGATTTAAAACTGAATCTTATCAGTTAATATTTTAAATTGATTAGATAAATGTGCTAGCGAGCAGCTAGCTAGCACATATTTTTTATCACCTTAATTTTATTAAGGAAATAATATTTTAGGTTTAATATTATTTTATATCAGCATCAATGACTTGATAAAAAGCATTATCAGTATCTGAAATTGTCCAAACACCGAGAATGACATGGTACCCGGAACGTTCTGGAACCTCACATGTAATTGAGACATTTTGAGCCGGAAGTTTCCCATGATCATCACGTTCACAGAACGGTTTCAGATCAAATTGCGCACGAGTAAGCGGTTTGTTGGGGTCCCAACTAGGTTTAGTAATAAAAAATTGCCATGAGGCAGTACTATGTCTGGCGGTTAGCGTCCACTTAAAGTTGTTTTGACCTTTGTTGACTGTGACGTGATGCCAGCGCTGAGCGCTTTGTTCGTTTAGAGGACTGAACTGGCCAACGCCACCGCTGGCAATTTGACCATCAGGTGGTCCTGATTCCGGGAAACCTTTAGGCCCTTCAACAGATTGCGGTTCATACATGATATTTCCGCAGTCTTTGTTGGTACGCTGATAACATAAAAAAGCTCTACTGGGCGGGGAATCTACATATCCATGGCGAGATACAGGGTCAGCAGTACTAGAGAATGGGATTGTACCAAAAGCAGTCAATCCCACTAAAAGTAATGACTTTTTAATGTTCATGATGAATTTCCTATGTTGTTCCGTATTTGACTGTTAAATAAGTAAATTTATCTATAGTTATTATCTTAATTTGACGTATAAGAGTATTAATTAACTTCTTATTGTGGAGCATATAAATGTTTATAACAAACTTAGTAAATTATAAATACTTAATTTATGATAGAGGTATGCCAGAAAAATATGTTAATTAATCTATTCAGAAAGTTTGTTGCTGATAGCTTTGAAACAGATTGCTAGATAGGAGAAATCCTGTTTTTTATATGGTAATTAAATATAAAAAAAACCTCCCTGTAATAGGGAGGATAAGAGCGAAATGAGAAGCAAATGAGGGTGTACAAAAAAATAAGATATTTAAGTACACACAAATAAAATAGACTCAAATGGCGGAATATTCAATAAACAGACATTAAACAAATCTTAAAGCCAAGAGCGTATCCCAGTAGATATTCATTGTTGATGTCAGTTTGAACACCGCTCAGGTTCAAAATGGCCAATAAAATAGCTTAATGGGATAGGTTCTGAGTATGCTCTCGTATTGGTGGGGGCATAAGTTAAAACGTGAAAAAAATGATATTATAAATTTATTAAAATCAATGTATTACAATCCAATACGGATTCGACTAATTATTGCAATGTATCTCTGCCGGAAAGGATGTTTGAAATATGGAGCTAACAGCTCGACAAGTTGAGACGTCAGGAAAAGGTTTCAAGCTATCTGATGGTCGTGGCTTATAGACGCTATAATAATACCCATGTTTTGCGCGGTCGGGGTTTATCACTAAGGAATTATGCTGGGTGGCGGCTCTATGGGGTAACTATAAAGTAGAGGGAGTGGCATGGATGACTGACTGTTTCCGTTAGCCGGAATTACCTGTGTATATGTACAGTCACTGACGGTGGTGTAAAAAAATCAAATTAAAGCTTGCTAAGTAAATAAAAGTAGTGCTTAATAGCGTCATCGGTTTGGAAGTACAGACCTATTTATGTAAAGCAAGTTTAAAGTAGTTCACCTTTTAGCGCTATCTTCGATACCACTTCATTGCGAATTTCTTCTACTTAGTGCCCATAAGTAAAACAGAAAACAAACCTTACAACGCCTTATGGCAACTTAAAAAATTAAAGGAATTCAACATGTCTAATACAATGACTGGTACAGTTAAATGGTTCAACAGCGATAAAGGTTTTGGCTTTATCTCTCCAAAAGATGGAAGCAAAGATGTTTTTGTTCATTTTTCTGCAATTCAGAGCAATGATTATAAAACTTTAGATGAAGGCCAGGAAGTTTCTTTCTCAGTAGAAAGTGGCGCTAAAGGCCCATCAGCAACTAACGTGATTGCTTTATCTTAAATCACTGCTGAACAGAATAAGACGATGACCTTATGATAGCGATGAAGGTGTAGGCCGGAGCACATAAGGTTATCATAGAAGCCTCGCAGAAATGCGAGGCTTTTTCGTATCTATCAATAGTAGACTGAGAATTTGCAACTCGACCCCGGCAAAATTTACTGTAGTTCGATATACTGAAAGACTCAGGAAATATTCTAGGCTCCGCTCCGGCGTGGTCTTTTATATTTTAGGGTACTAACTGTCTCTTCAAGTAAAATCCTATAGGGTAACACCTGCTGAAAGTTACGCATTGCGTGGTTTTTTTATGCCTGTGTATTCAATCTGAATTAACAAACGGTTAAGACGGAACAATGTCTGCCTGCATATGAAGCCTGCTCAGAGGTGCGTCGAATATAATAAAAATGGCGATCACTTTGCTCATAAATACCCAGCCCCTATAATTTCTTGGCTGATTGCCATTGTTAGGGCAACTTAGCTATCTTGGCTTCTATGACAACACCAACAATATGCACTTTATCATTGAGAGGTATCATATTGTATTGAGGATTCAGAGGCTTTAAATAAGCATCGTATCCTTCGGTAATTAATTGTTTAAAAGTTAGCTCTTTTTCTCCCTCAAGTTTTGCTACCACCAAGTTATCAGCCGTAGGCTTAACATCAGGGTCAACCAAAATGATCATACCTTGCTGTATGTTTAATTCATTCGATGATGCCATTGAATCACCTTTGACTTCTAGCCAGAAAGCATGGGGTGAACATTCAATAGACGTTTCATACCATTGTTCAATATCGTTTCCAGGATATAGCGGTGCAGGTTCTTCACACCAAATACCTGCATTTGCCCAGTTCAGCAATGGATATTGTTTTTGAGGATGCTGATGGGCGGCAAGAGTAGGATCATCACCATAAATCACCTTCAGGAGTTTCCTGGCCTGTTGATCTAATGATGGACTGAAATCTGCAATGCGAACGCCCAATTTATTGGCGAAGTCGGCCGCTCTCTCCAAATTAAGGGCGTTTACACCATTGAGATAGTGTGAAACGGCGCTTTGAGTCATGCCAAGTTCGTCTGCGAATGCATCTTGAGAAGAGATGCCGAGCTGCTTTTGCTTTGACACAAATATGCGCTTCAAACGTTTGGCATCTGCAAGTTGTTCTGTTGCGAGTTTCTTTTTCATGAGCCCATTTTAATACCAACGCTATTAAAATGATAAATACTAAAAGTATTGAAAAATTTAATACTTTGGATATTATTTTGAGGTAGACAGGAGAAAACGTATGGAAAAGATCTTATTATCAGAATATGTGAAGAAAAATGGCCAAGTGAAAGCTGCAAGTCTGGTCGGTGTTCATCAAACCGCCATAAGTAAAGCGTTGCGAGCAGGTCGTAAAATATTTTTGATCCGTCAGGAAGATGGCAGTTACAAAGCCGAAGAATGTCGGCCATTTCCCAGTCAGAAACAGGCTGTATAGAGGAATTAAAAAATATCAGGAGTATGATTAATCGGTATCTATTATTGAACGGACTTAATTATCTCATTGATTTTATTCTGATGTTTTTTGTGTATATTGTTCAGGAGAAGATATGAGTTCTAACATTTGTCATTATTTTAGAGCGATAGGGAGTATTCTTGACATTATGCCCGCAAACGATTATCGCGAGATCTTGGATTCTGATTTATCAGATAGAAATTCCTCGGAAAGTCAGGTGATTTCTCGTTGTTCTGAACCGCTTCCATCCCCTGATGTGTTGAAGAACTATGAGTCAATCCTGTCTGGTTGTGCAGAAAGAATATTATCTTTTAGAGAAAAAGAGCAACGCTTCCGGCATGATAATCAGAAAAAGGCACTTGATAGCATGATCACAAAGGATAGAAGGGGGCAGTGGATGGGATTTTCTATTGCGATGTTTATCTTAACCATAGCGACTGTCTTTGCGTTCAAGGGCGAAATGTTGTTTGCAGGAACGCTAATTACTATTGATCTGGTTGGGCTGGCAGCCGTGTTTGCCATAGGGCGTAAATCAAACATCAAATGATCCTGAAATAACAACGGAAATTATTCATAAAAACATGTAACGATTTTCACTTACTGTTTTTATATCCTCTCAATTTTACTTGAATATTTTTTTGTTGTTTTTATTCCTTATCATAGAATTGATATAATTCGCATCGGCAAGAATAAAAAGAATTTTGGATGGTAGGTTTAACTATCTATTTTAAATAAATTAGCATGTTATAGAGAATTTATATGGACATGAGAACTTTATGTGAACGTTATCAATCAGGAAAAAAACTTAAATATCTTTTTTTCTGGGGGCATAAAAATAATCATACTGATTACATAACAAAATCCTGTCTAAGTCAGTGGTATCCAGCACAATTTATCGTTAATAACGTAAATTATTCCAGCTCTGAGCATTATATGATGGCAGAAAAGGCGCGTTTATTTAATGATTCTGCAACACGGGAGAAAATTATCAATGCTAAAAATCCAGGTGCAGCAAAAGCGTATGGGCGCGAGGTTCGTGGGTTTAACCAATCGATTTGGGATGAATATCGATTGGCGATCGTGATTGAAGGTAATCTGGCAAAATTTTCTCAAAATAACGCTTTGGCAGAGTTTTTATTGAATACGGCAGATAAAATACTGGTCGAAGCGAGTCCTGTTGATCGTATTTGGGGTATCGGGCTGGCAGAAGATTTTGCCAATATTGAGAATCCGTTGACGTGGAATGGTTTGAATTTATTAGGATTTGCCTTAATGGCTGTACGTGAGGAATTAAAAATATAAGGCATAGATTAAATTTTAGCGCCTAAAAATCTAGGCGTTAAAATAGAATGGGAAGGGATAGACAATTTTATTCCCATTCAGTGGGAGTGTTACTCACTAGGATAACGTCAATGACACAACAAACGATAAGTAGTAGCGGCCTATTTTCTGGCAAAAAAATTATTATTGTGCATGGATATAGTGCCTCACCTTCATCACATTGGTTCCCTTGGTTAAAAGAAGTGCTTACTGAGCAAGGTGCGGAGGTTATGGTGCCTGCAATGCCTGAGTCATTGGCACCGAAACCTGAAATGTGGGCCAAGATGTTGATTGATGTAATACCAAAGGCAGATGATGATACAATTTTTATTGGTCATAGCCTCGGTTGTGTCACGTTATTGTGGCATTTGGAGTCGATAAGTTCTACGGCTGACCGAGTTGGGGGATATATTTTGGTTTCTGGGTTTGATTCACCGCTGGAGAGTTTGCCAAAATTAAACATTTTTACAGCCGAACCATTGAGCTATGCATTCTTGCGTGAAGTGACGGAACATCGTATTTCAGTCATTTCTTCCAACGATTATATTGTTTCTCCGCAATCTTCTTATGCTTTGGCTAGTTCATTGCAAACCAAAATCATTAGTGTCGATAATGCTGGGCATTTTCTTGATAGAGAGGGCTTTACCCGTCTGTTACCTGTCTATGATGCTCTAAAAACCATCGTTTCAGGATGAAAATAAAGAGATGAAATCCTGCCAATGCCTCAGTTTATTTTATTTAATCTGAGGCATTGGCGCATCTGGTGTGTGAAGATATTAAATATAAAAGACCAATGATGTATTTTAAAAAACGAGGGTTAATTATAAGGTTTGACTATCGTCAATAATGGGAACAATATAAAAGCATGCATTTTATTGACGTGATTTAATATTGATTGATTTAATTTGTGATTTATTGTTATTGATGTTTTTAAATAAATAATGTCAGTGCTGTGAGATATATTGTAGGTTTTGATTAAAGCGTTGTAACCTTGTATTTGGCACAAATTAATAAATATCTTATTGTAAATACATCTATATCTGGATGTTTATATAGAGGTGAAAATATAAATTATATAAGGAATAAATTATGGCACCTGTCGATTTAACTTCTACTGCTAATCAAAGTCATGATGATTTAATTAACGTAAATTTTGATCATAAAGTAGGGAAATATTCTGCTAAGGATTTCAAATCTGACTGGGGTATTTCACCTTCAGCTTCGTCAGGTCTTAATCAAGGCCGTTTAAATATTGTTGTTGATCCTCAACATGATCGAAATAAAGTACTCGAGATAACTTATCTTGCCAATACCGTCAGTTCCAAAGCGGGAACATCCTTTGATGTGCCTCTGAAAGGTGCTCATCAGGCGTTATGGCTACAATATAAGGTGATGTTCAGTAAAGATTTTATGTGGGTTAAAGGCGGTAAGTTGCCGGGGCTGGCAGGGGGTGATCGCCCGTCAGGGTGCATAGATAATGGCGATTTTGATGGGTTTAGTAGTCGCTTAATGTGGCGAGAGCGAGGAGAGTTGAAGGGATATCTCTATTATCCTGAGAAGGAATCACGATGCGGTGATTATTTTAAATTTGATATCACGTTAAATAAAGGAGTCTGGTATACCTTAACCCAATACGTAAAACTGAATAGCATCGACAAACATGATGGTGTTTATATACAATATGTTAATGGTAAAGAAGTATTTAAATTGAAGGATATCAAATGGCGTAATGAAGGGAACGTTTTTATCGATGCTATAAAATGGAGTTCATTCTTTGGTGGTTCAACGTTGGACTGGGCTCCTCCGGTAGAGCAATATGCTTATTTTGATAATTTTATTGTCAGCATAGAAAAACCGAATAGTATTAAATAGCTATTCTGATGAAATGAAAATGTAAGATTTTAATATTAGCCAATTAATCCAAGAATATTCTTATAATGTACAAAAAATATCTATCTTTTTGCTCACACGCTCAGCGTGTGGGCTACTAAGTATTTTTACGGTGTGGCGAAAGGATTGATTTATCACCTATAGCGTTTAAACTGTCCGCCTTGAATGCACATTGAAGTATACAAGGTTATGTTATCTACTCATGAATATGCAAACGATCTTATTTTGTTTGCTTTGATTGTTGACTGTGGATCGTTCAGTAAAGCGGCAGAAAGTGCAGGTATCACTAGTTCAGTCATCAGTAAGCGTATTGGGCGTCTGGAAAAATCCCTTGGCGCACGTCTTTTGTATCGTACTACACGTAGCCTTACATTGACTGAAAATGGGCGAGTGCTTTATCAACATGCCAAGGAAATAAGTAGCCGAATTCAAGATGCATTATATGCGGTAAGTGAGAAAAGTGATGAATTGACGGGAGTGATCCGTATGTCAGTACCCACAGTTTCAGGCGAATTGCTGCTGAGTGAAAAAGTTGCTGAGTTTTGTAGTTTGCATCCTAAATTGAAAGTTGAGATACGGTTAGAAAATCATTTCGCTGATTTGGTCAATGAGAGAATCGATCTGGCAATTCGTACTGGCACGATGCCGGATTCCAGTTTAATTGCTAGGCCTATCTTGAATTCGCGCTGGGTGATTGTATGTTCTCCCGGCTATCTGGAAATGTATCCGCAACCCAAATCTGCGGAAGATCTTCTTAATCATAACTGTCTCACTTATATCCATCAGGAAAGCGGTACGGCTAACTGGTTGATGAAACAGCCTGATAGCCGGGATATCTACGAATTACAGGTAAATGGAAATTTTTCCTCAAATAATGCATTAGCAATCCGCAAAGCTGTATTGGGTGGGTTCGGTATTGCAATGGTTCCGCGTGTCATGGTGTATGAAGATTTGCAGACAGGAAAATTGGTGGAAATACTTAAGGGATATAGTGGAAAAGTTTTGGGTGTTTATGCTGTTTATCCTTATACCCGAAATTTACCTTTGAAAATCCGAATGTTGATTGAGCATATTATGATCTCTTACAAAAATATCAGTCATTATTTTTGATATTCCTCTCTGCTGATAACTAATATTCAGCAGAGATTATGTCATTTTTGGATATAGTCTATTGAAAATTCATGTCTAATTAGTGTGATGTAACCGCTTTTATTATTTCAATGATGCATGCATCCATATGATTTTTATGATATTTAATCATATCCGTATGACATGATAATTTCGCCGAAAATTTATATTATTCCTTATTGTTAAAAAATAGTGACGTAGGAGCTTAGGAAAGGTTGTGATTATAATGGCGTCGTTATGAAGAATTAACTTTTTAGCTACATTCTTTGCCTTATAAAAATAGTCACTATGAGGATTTTATGCCCTTATTTTTCAGCATTGCTCCGATTGTCCTGCTGATTTGGATGATGACCAAGCGTAACGGTATTCCATCCTATATGGCTCTGCCATTGACTGCGGTTATAGTTTATTTCACACAACTATTTTGGTTTGAATCTTCGTCATTATTGCTGCATGCAAACATCATTACGGCTTTGGTTTCCGTTCTGACTCCTATTACCATTATCTTAGGAGCAATATTACTTAATAAATTGATGCAAATCAGCGGAGCTGAAGATGTTGTACGCAACTGGCTGGAAAATATCAGTCCCAACCCCGTCGCTCAGTTGATGATTATCGGTTGGGCTTTTGCTTTTATGATTGAAGGAGCCAGTGGTTTTGGTACACCGGCGGCGATTGCCGCTCCAATATTGGTTGGTTTGGGATTCAATCCATTGCGTGTTGCTTTGCTGACTTTGGTGATGAATTCTGTACCCGTTTCTTTCGGCGCGGTGGGGACTCCCACATGGTTCGGTTTCGCCAATCTTGGCTTACTTGATGACAATTTATTGGAAATTGGGCGCTTAAGTGCGTTGATTCACTTTGTCGCTGGCTTTGTCATTCCGTTACTGGCACTGCGGTTTATTGTGTCGTGGCAGGAAATTCGTGGAAACATCCTATTTATCTTCTTAAGTATTTTGAGCTGTACCATGCCTTATTTGTTATTAGCTCAGGTCAATTATGAGTTTCCTGCATTGATAGGCGGTGCGATTGGGCTGGCTCTGTCAGTATTATTTGCTCGCTTAGGTATCGGAATAAAACGTTACGAGAAAAAAGGTACTGTTCAGGTTGTGCCTTTCAGCAAGATTATCAAAGCGATGATGCCAACCTTGTTATTAATTGTGATTCTGATAATTACCCGTATTCACCAATTAGGGATCAAGGGGCTATTGAACAATGCCGATATCCAGTGGCAATTGAATTTGGGATGGTTAGGTGAACTTAATGTCAGTAAATCTCTGATTATTAACTTACAACAAGTGTTGGGTACGTCAGCTTCTGCCAGCTACAAAATATTATATGCACCGGCAATTATCCCGTTCCTGTTGGTTGTGCTGTTGTGCATCCCACTTTTTCAGCTGAACCGCTATCAGGTAAAACAGATGTTCTGTGAAACAGGATCACGGATTTTCAAGCCATTCATTGCGCTGTTTGGTGCATTAGCGATGGTCAACATCATGATGTTGGGCGGAGAAAATGCACCAGTGATTATCATTGGTAAGGCATTGGCCGTAATGACGGGGGAAAGTTGGCTCCTGTTCTCTTCGTTCCTTGGGGCGCTTGGCTCATTCTTTTCGGGATCCAATACCGTTTCTAACCTGACATTCGGCGGAATTCAGTATTCCATCGCCCTGAACGGCGGAATGAATGCCAATTTGATGCTGGCGCTCCAATCTGTTGGTGGTGCTATGGGCAATATGATTTGTCTGAACAATATTATTGCTGTCTGCTCTATTTTGGGTATCGCCAATGCAGAGGGACAAATCATGAAAAAAACCATTTTACCCATGCTGGTTTATGGGGTCATCGCGGCTGTCATGGCCCTGATTCTGACATTCTAAAAATGCGTAAATAAGTTCTCAACATTAAGGTACATATTATGATTATTTCCGCTTCAACTGATTATCGGGCAGCAGCACAGGCCAAATTACCGCCTTTTCTGTTTCACTATATTGATGGCGGAGCTTATGCAGAGCATACCCTTAAACGTAATACTGAAGATTTATCTAACATTGAGTTACGCCAGCGTGTATTGAAAAATATGTCTGAACTGAACCTGGAAACCCGTTTATTTGGGGAAAAAATGGCAATGCCCGTGGCGCTGGCTCCTGTGGGTTTGTCCGGTATGTATGCACGTCGTGGTGAGGTGCAGGCCGCACGGGCTGCGGCCAAAAAGGGAATTCCGTTTACTTTATCTACTGTATCGGTATGCCCGATTGAAGAAGTGGCTTCAGCTATTGACCGCCCAATATGGTTTCAGCTTTATGTACTGAAAGATCGTGGTTTTATGCGTAATGTGCTGGAGAGGGCGCAGGCGGCGGGAGTTAAAAATCTGGTGTTTACTGTTGATATGCCGACTCCTGGAGCGCGCTATCGTGATGCACATTCTGGCATGAGTGGCCCGAATGCTTCCATGAGACAAATCTTGCAAGCGATGACTCATCCTCAATGGGCATGGGATGTGGGACTAATGGGCAAGCCGCATGATCTCGGCAATATTTCCGCGTACCGTGGTATACCAACCAAGTTGAAAGATTACATTGGCTGGTTGGGAAATAATTTTGATCCGTCAATATCCTGGAAAGACTTGGAATGGATCCGCGATTTTTGGAAAGGGCCAATGATTCTCAAAGGTATTCTTGATCCAGAAGATGCCAAAGATGCTGTGCGTTTTGGTGCTGATGGGATTGTGGTTTCCAACCATGGGGGACGCCAGCTTGATGGTGTTTTATCGACGGCGCGTGCTTTGCCAGCGATTGCAGATGCTGTTAAGAATGACATCACCATTCTGACTGATTCTGGTATCCGTACTGGATTAGATGTGGTGAGAATGCTCGCTTTGGGAGCGGATAGTGTCTTGTTGGGGCGCGCTTTTGTTTACGCGCTGGCAGCAGCAGGGGAAGCCGGTGTTTCCAATCTGCTGGATCTGATTGATAAAGAGATGCGAGTAGCAATGACATTGACAGGTGCAAAGTCAATCGCAGAGATCAATTCAAATCTGCTGGTAGGCAAGCAAGGTTAATCAATTGTAGCTGTTGTTTATGGTCAGCAGAGGTTATTCTGCTGACCGACACCCAATTAGATTCCGATGGGACGATACCCCTGCCATTCCGGTTTATCAGGCTGACCGTCAGGATTTTCAGCTAAATGGATGTAATAGCTATTCACTGACCCTAAAAGCAAGCAGTCATCGACATCTTTCAGGTTATCTTTATGCAGTTGGCCGTAGCCAGCAAGTAAGCTTTCCTTGGCTTTTTGTTTAGCTTCTTCGACTGTGTGGGCTATAAAGAACCCGAACTCATGGGCTTCTGCCAGTGAATCTTTTTGGTAGCCTCCAACGTTGACGAAATAGAGCTGCATTTCTCCATGATATTCATCATGACTGAGCGTAATATCATAACCGTCAGCCCATGTGATAGGCATATAACCATCCAGATGCAGTTTATCTTTATCGCCAAACCAGACCTCGCGTAATACAGGATAGGCTTTTTCGACCTGATCCACTGCAACAAATTGGACATCGTGAACTTCGATATTGGATTTTCCGGCATTACCACCCAGGTAAAACATATATAACAGATTCATATTATATCTTATTTTATAATTTTATTATGTTATTGTTTGTAACAAATGGAGGATTACTGGTCTTCAAGCAATATTTGCCCATGGGAAAAAAGTTTTGCTTTTCCAGTCAAATAAACGCGATTGCCGTCTATTTTACATAATATATCGCCTCCTCGTTCGGAGAGTTGGCGTGCATGGAGTGTTGATTTATTGAGTCTTTTTCCCCAGAAGGGCGTGAGAACACAGTGGGTTGAACCCGTCACGGGATCTTCATTGACGCCTTTTGCTGGAGCAAAATAACGTGAAACAAAATCAACAGGTGACTCACCGGGAGCGGTAATGGTAAGCCCAGCTAAGGGAAGAGCGGCGATTTTATTAAAGTCAGGTTGGGTATTGAGAACTTGATCAGCAGAATCCATCACGCAAATATAGCGATCATGTGAGGCGAACACTTCGTTGATATTTTGCCCCAGAGCGTCCTGCATAATAGAGACGAGCGTTTTTTCTTCATGACAATCAGTAGCGGCAAAATCCAATGTGAAAATACCTTCTTGATGAGATACACGAAGCTCACCGGAAAGGCTTGTGAACGTGATCGGGTTATCTTGGCAAGATTGGTGTTCGATGAGGACGAAAGCGGTTGCCAGCGTCCCATGCCCACATAAATTCACTTCGACTTTAGGTGTAAACCAACGTAGTTGATTTCCTACCAGAAAGGCTGTCTCTGAAAGATTAATTTCTGCGGCAATGGCAATCAACGCTTCATCTGTTAGCCATTTATCCAGCAAAACAACAGCGGCAGGGTTGCCAGAAAAGGATTTTTCCGTGAAAGCATCGACATGATAAATAGGGTATGATTTCATAATTTTGATATAACTTTTTGATTTAATATATATTAATGTTTATTTTTAACAGAATTATTTATAATTGTTTATACAGTTATTTATATATAGAGCGCTGAACAAACCTATAAACAAAGCATAAGATAAAAACAATACGAAAGAAAAGAAAGGATAAGAATAAATAAAATTAGGCCAATACACCAAACATCCAGACCTAATGACTACCGACGAATTTCGTCGGAAGTGAGTAGGTTGGTACGTTTAACGTTCTGAGCTATAGAGGTCGCGACGTATTTCGTCGGAACCTATTGAGTGATTGAGGAGACAGCCAACTGATATCCCTGCCAGTAAGAAGATTTCCCCATAACAGTGATCACCTGACCTTTCTGTAACAGCATCACCGAGAGCGCCATCTCATCAAAGCCCACGACACGCAACGGGTAATCACTGCGCTTATCGCTCTGTACTTGCATGGTAGCGACTGCCATCACTTTACCTGTTTGGCACTTTATACGCTTGGGGGCAACGGTTATCTTCCCTGTGACCGTTGCTGTATGAGATTGAGTTGCCATTTATTGCTGGTCTTCGGTATAGATACCTGCTGAGATAATCGCCCCACCGATTTCACGTGTCCCGTACAGAACGGGAACTGGATTCCCTTGTGCGGTCGTATTTACCGGGCCACCAAACGCATAGGAGGGTTTATTTTCGGGTGACTCACGCATTCTCAGCCCGGGCATCTGAGGGGATAGCATCTGGACAACGCCACCGAGTGCCATTGATGCCCCCGCAGCCCCAACGGAAAAAGCCATATTCGCAGACATAAATCCGACAGGACTCCACACAGCTAGAGCCAGCAACGCAACCCCTAAAATCGTTTGAAACAGTCCGGCGCGTTTACTGCCGATAATGACTGGCAGGAGATGAATAGTTTCCGTGCCTTTTGTCATATCAATTTCGTCCTGACTGATATTTTTGCCGCCAACAAAAATGGCAAATGTCAGCCCTTTTTTATGTGCTTCCGTCATATACTTTTCAAAACCGGGCAACAGGCAACGCATAGCACTCATTGCATGACGAGCATCTTGTGCTTTGTATTTAAATTCTTTGCCGAAACGAGAAATAAGAGAACCATGTAAACGCACGGTTCGCATGGGAACATCGATAAAAGCCATAATTACCTCTGGATGATCTGGTTTTTCAATCATGGTAAGAATCAATAGGTTAAAATTATAACACTTTCCTATGATTCACTGCGAACGTAATACGTACGGAGTCACTGAGTTACATTAAGTAACCTTGTGCTGGACGGCTTAAACTCAAGCCCTCCTGCGTTGTGATTTCCACAATAGAGGGTAATACATTGCCTCTATCTCGCTCTTTTGTGCACCTCTTAATGAGTTGTGCAAAGTTTGTGAGTAAATATCATTTACGCTCACCGTCATTTGCGACTGACCCACTGTCAGTCACACCCAAAATCCGATTACCGGATATTGAATTTTGCATCGACGAATTTCGTCGGCACAAATATTCATCATTTTGCATACCGATATTATCGGCGCTCAAATTATAAGCAGACCCCAAATCTGGCGTCTGATTAAATATCAATGGGTTATCACCAAAGCCCGAATTAGGGCTTTGCCCTGCTAAAAGGTATGGTGATTTCCCCTATACCTAAGATGGGATATCATACTTTGAGATGGTCACGATTTTGACCATCTATGGCAACTATAGGGATTTCCCCAATAGTTAGTTAACTCCTTGATTTTATTAATCTCTGTCCCTGTGACAGAAATAAGCAATATCAATGGGTTAACTAAATCCCATCAAAGCTAGCCAGTCGTTGCCTTTGTTCATCACTGAGACTGAAAGCAAACTCTTCATGCTCACTCTGCCATGTGCCAAAGCTCATCAGGAACGCAATGGCGGGGTCAATCTTGTTCGCGGACTTCTTCTTGTTCGGCTTGATATTGGCGTTCGCGTCTGTCTCCATTACGACATTAGACATCGCCCACGCAAGCACCGGATCGCCGTTGTGACGAATGACTTTGCGGTTAACAAACACCTCGGCAGATTTAGCCACCGGACTAAAGCGCATATAAGTTTGCGGGAATGGCTCAACCTCAACCCCAGCGCCTTGTAGCTGAGTTCTTAAGTGTGTAGCGTTCCATGTATCAAAACCCACTAACTTGATATCAAAGTGCTGGCTGTCTTTGAGAATGTCATCACGGATACGATCATAATCAATGCAGTCGCCCGTTGTGGTGCGTATCCAGCCTGATTGCGCCCATTGACGGTAAACCGCCCGATTCTTATTGGCAGGGTTCTGTAGCTGGGCTTCGGGCAGGTAATGACGGGTCAGTAATAACAGTTCATTATCCACGGGGAAGGTGTAACAGATGCTGGTGATATCACCCGTTGAAGATAAGTCCAGTCCGGCGTAACACTCCAAGCCTTTCAGGTCGTTCTCGTCATAATCAGTCTTACAGGCTTTCCACGCCCCTTCACCCATCCACGGTGTTTCGCCCTGGCACCAGATATTAAAGCGTTTGGTTAACATTTCCGTCCATTGTGAGGGAATGCCACGGGCTTTCTGTATCGTGTCATGCAGTGCGTCACTGTCTACCGAGACATTGAGATTGGGGTTAGCCTTGATCCAAAGCGATTCATCATCAATCTCGTTCTCGTCGTCCAGTTCGTAGATCAGGGCAAACAGCGAGGCGTTGTGTTCTTCGCCATTCAATATCTGACAACAATAATCATAATGCTGTTTACAGGCGGATATCACGTTACTGCCCGCCGTGGTAATGGCAAACAGGACACCTTCGGGACGTGCGCCCATCCCCAATTCAAGGGCAGAATATACAGCGTTATCGGGGTGCAAATGGTACTCATCCACAATGGCAAGGCTGGGGTTAGTCCCCTCAATCGTGGCGGCTTTGGCTGCCAGTGGCTTTAACAGGCTGTTGCTCTTTGGATAGGTCACTTTGTGCTGTTGGATAGATACCCGTCTCTTGAACGGCTTTGATAACAGGCACATCTGGCGGGCATCATCAAAGACAATACGCGCCTGATCCCGACTGACAGCGGCGGTGTAGATATCCTGCTGTCCCTGTTCCATCACCAAGAACCAGTTCGCCAGTATCGCGGCAACCGTAGATTTCGCATTTTTGCGCGGCACCTGAATGTAAGCACTGCGGTATTTTCTGCGTCCGGTGGCTTTGACTTTGAAGCCGAACAGGTTGGCAAAGGCAAATTGCTGCCACGGCTCCAAGACAATCGGCTTACCCCGCAAATGGCCTTTGACGTGTGGACAGAGACGGGAGAAGGCAATAAAACGCTCTACCACCTCAGAATCAAACGTATAAATCGGGTTATTCAGGTCGTTATGATAGCGTTTCACGGCCTGTTTCAGACGCTTACAGGCCGGAATTGTGCCATTTTCGACATCAAGAGCGTACTGCTCCCACGCATTCACTGTGACCTCACTCATGCAATCAGCACATCTAAATCATCAGGCTCGTCGCTTTCTATCGGATTTCGGCGGCGGGATACCGGATCAAAACCCAGCAGTGACGACATTTTTATCATGATTTTTTCGGCATCGGCTTTCGCTTTCAGCGAGGGATTACTGGTCGCTGCGCCGCGTGAACCTTCCACCGCGAACCCGCGTAATTCAATGTCGGCCACGGCTTTACGGTAAATCGCATAATTGACGCAATACAGTTCTAAGTTGTTCCAGTCTGCCGGACTGAGATCCTCCCGTTCGTTAAGAATCTTGGCTTTCGATTTCCATTGCTCGGCAGCGATATCATTTAAATAAACTGGGGGTTTGGGTGCTCTTGCCATAATGTATTGTTTCCTATAAACATTACTGCTATTGAAAAAAGTGCCGCGCATAAAAATTTGAGGAGGCGGCGGTGCCACGAGGCAGGGCATTTGTCATTTTTGATACCCCTACCCCCTCTGAGTGCTTCTCTAACGATTTCGAAAGCATTCCATTAGCTCCTTATTGCGTTGTGTCTTGCGCCTCGCTGTAGGCTTCTTAGGCGCAATCTGATTTTGTTGTCGATAGGGTTCGCTGTGCTTCAATAGCCCTTTGATTAGTTGTTCTGTCTCTTCCTTATTCATGCTGGTACATCCAGTCATTACGCTTTGCCGCTTCTGCTTCCAGTTCCCGATATTCACCATTCTTGCGCTTCTGCTTGGTTATCGGGTCATGCTTAAATGTCTTGGTGTTATGGCAGCTATGGCATAAGGCTTGATGATTAGATGCAGGCCAGAACAACACATCACTACCACCATTAATCGGGATAATGTGATCCACAATGATTGCAGGTGTGTAACTGTTCTGCTTTAAGCAATGCACACATAACGGGTTAGCCTTGAGGAATTGCAGGCGGTATTTATCCCATGCAGGCGTATAGCCACGCTCACGCCTTGAACCTCGTTGTTTATCCTGCTGTCGGCTGATTTCTCGTTGATGCTCCACACAGCGACCCAACTTTACCCGCTGTTTGCATCCGGGATAATTACAGCGCTTTAAAGGTTGCCACGGCATCAGTAGATCCCCACATCACGATAGACAGACCACAATGACTTGATAGTGAAAGGCACTTCTTTCAGTTCTGCCTCTATTGCCATTGCCCGATTCTCATACAGCAAACCGATATAAAGCAGGCAGCCCACCTTGATGGCCGGTGTCAATTCCAAGCCTTCATCAAACCGTTTGCCGATATGTTGCTGGCAGACTTCTAACGCAGCGTCGGCATAGCCCTTAAGGAGTGCATCCTCAAGCGTATCGCTTTCATCTATCCGGCAATGCTGCTTGATTTCATCCAATGTTATGAGAGGGTTACTCATCTTTCACCTCGGTTTTTTTAATACTGACCTCTTGCTTCCATGCCTGGCTAAACTCATCGCCACCATCACGGGGGGATAATCCCTCGCGTTCACGGGCTTCATTCGGACACATGACACCGGATTTAATCGCCGTCTCGTAGCTCTGGAAGCGTTCTTTCGGATTGGCACGAAGCAAATCGGCGGTATCAAACTCGACTTGGTAACGAATGCCGTGTTTCGGGGATGCCATCAGTAAGGCGGATTTGATTTGTTGCTCAAAGTTGGCCAGCCACGGGCGCATGGTGATAGTCAGAAAAGCGCGTGAGGCTTCACTAAAGTTGCTGTAGGTGCTGTTCGAATACTCTTGCAGAAAGATCGGGCTGACGTTGAACATACGGGCGATATCGTCAATCGTGAAGCGACGGGAAGCCAGCCACTCAGCATCTTGGTTACTCATGCCTAATTGCTGGTAGTCCATGCCGCCTTCAAGGATCGGCGTTTTCCCTGCATTGCGAGCGCCTTTATAACGTTCGAGTGCTTCCAGTGCCTTAGCGCCTTTTGTACCATCCAGCCACTCACCGGATTTAATTACCCCTGCCGCCATCATGCCGTCTTTCATGATGCTGGCTCCGTGGCGTTGTTGTGCCAGTCCCAAGCCCAGCGTTTCACGGCAAATAGTGACTGGTGAGCGCCCTAAAAAGCCATCTTCGGTGGCATAGCGTAAATGCAACACTTCTTCTTGCAGATAGGTTTTGACCTTGCCGCTATAGGGTTCGGTGATGGTGTAAGAAAACCTATGATCGGATAATCGTTGCGCTACCACGGCTGACGGTGGGTAAGGGTGTAAGGATTGTGGCTGACCGTCCCGCCCCCAGACAATCACCGCATAAGCATTTCCATTGAGTAAGCAATGACGCATCAACGTTCGTTTAAACTGAAATGGGGTCTGGCAGTCATTCGGGCACTCATTCAGCAAATAATCTACGGGATGATTACTGAGCCACTCGCGGGATTCTTTGCCGTTCTGGTGCTGAACCCGATACAGGTAACAAGGCATGGTGGCCACCGCTTCACTAATCACCGTAACAGCGTTCATCACGGCGGGTAAGCCTTCTGCTGTAGACGGTGAAACATGCTCGCCCGATTTGGTGTTAGACACGCCCGCCAGAGAAAGAAACTCATCAATGCTCATGCTGCGGGTTTCCGTGTCTTTTCGCTTAAAAGGCCACATAGTTACACCTCGGACAGTTGCAGCCAGTAATGACGCAAATCAGCATGATTAGGCTTGACGGCATTCAGGGAACGTCTGGCAATCTCTACCCCGCTTTCAGGGTAGGCGGGCAAGCTGGTGATGGTGATTTCCCTCAGTTCCGCTTCTAAAACGGTTCTGATATACGGTTCCTGACCAATATCCCACTGATCTTTTAGCGCCCTGAATCCAAAGGACATACCAGAGATATCACCCCGTTCAACCAGAGTCAGCACATCACGCCCTAGCTGGGTGTCGGGTGGGGTTAACTCGAAACGTAATCCGGTGGTATCTTCGGTCAACTGCAACGTACCCGATGTGGTACGGCCTAACAGGTTCATGTGATCATGTTCATAAAGTGCCCGAACATCGGTATTGTTTGTCAGACTGTTCGCAAAGGCATTCGGGGCGAACTGTTCAATAAATTCATCCCACAACACATGGGATCGGCTGTTCCACTTAATCACATAGCCTGTCAGTTTCTTATCACTGGCAGACAGGGAGGCGGTGCGGATTTCAAAATCGTTATTCATCTTATGGACTCCAAGACTGAAAAGGGGCTTTTCGCCCCTCTCGCTTATTTACTGGTTGCTTTCACTTCCAGCACCTTGATGGCGTTGGAGTCCACCAGACCGCCGCCCAGATATTTATCGGTACACACCTTATAAAATCCCGGCTCGGTGATATTGTCAGGGCGGGTACGGGTGCCGGTTTCATGGTCAACAATGAAATAGCCGCGCTTGAAGTCACCCAGACCAATCACGCCATCCGGCATAAATTCAAGGTAATGGACAGACAAGCCCAACAGCATATCGGGATCACCGGCTTGTAAACGTTCGCGCCAGATATAATCCCCGTTACCGTTTTTCAGCTTTTGCACCTTAGCGGCAGTCGTGGAGTTCATCACCCAGACAGAATTTTTACGGTATTTATTCTTAAGCAGGAACTTAAGATCAATCAGGCTATCAGCCTCAAGCGTGGTGGCTTCCAGTTTTTGCAGTGTGCCAAAATCACGCACCTTGTCGCTTTTCGTGTCACGGGGATAAGACAGAAAGCCTTTCGCTTTTTTACTGCCGTCACCGCTGACAAGATCCGTTTCTTCGGTATCCACGAACGTATCGGCAATCTCTGAGGTCAACCAGCCCAAAATATCGACATCGCTAAAATCGATGATTTCTTGGGTGGTTCTGGGGTAGGCGTAGATAGGAAACAGCTTGATGCTGACTTCTTCCATTTTCGGTGTGGCTGTCTCACCCCGTGCCTTACCTTCTTCCCCGTGGGCTACGGCTGCCCCACCGACCGAAACAAGCTGTTTATACTCGTTGCTGCGGGTGGTTTTGAGCGTACAGATTTGACGCATGACCGACTCATCAGCCAGTTGCTGCATGATCTGTTTATTCAGTTCAGGGATAACGGTATAACCGCCCTCTGAGGGAACGCCCGTAGACAAAGCGCGGGTTTCTCCGGTCAGAATATAGTGGCGCAACTCGTCATTGCTGAGGTTTTCGCGGGTCGGCTGGGGTTTGCTTACCTGATTGCGTTCTTCATCAGACAGTACCTCATAACGGGCGATTTCTGCATTCAGAGCATCGGACTGACTACGCAGTTCGTCAAACTGTTTGGCTTCATCGGCAGTCAATGAACGCTTTTCGTCTTCGGATTTGGTGAGCAGCGAACGCATTTGTTCGGTAAAGGTGGCTTTTTGCTGGCGTAATTCGAGCAGTTTTTTCATGAAAGGGTTTCCGTAACAATGATGTTAAGACGTGAAACCAGCTCTGAGAGGGGCAGGCCGAATAATCTTTTTCTGCGTCTCGCAGGCTACTTCTCGCAGCTTGATTAAACGGCCTTGTGGCGGCTCACGTCTGAGTGCCATCTCTCAATATATATATGAAAAATATAATAAAAAGCCCCATGCTGAGAGGGGCTAAACAGGCGGAAACATGAGGACGGAATATTTACATTTCTTTTAATAAAACATAATCTAATATTTTCATTAATTTTTTAATCTAATAGTGAGGTCTTTTTATGTCAGAACATAACATTTTATCAGCGATGTTCATTCAACAGCGTATTCAGGTTCTACATCTTGGTATGCATCATGACACATATCCCGATGCTTACCTATATGCATGGGAATCCGGTGTATATCCATTTCTCAGCGATACAGACGGAAGTGTTCCCAGAAAACCCCATGAGCCTTATTTCGATTTTTTCCAAGTATCAAAGTCAAAAGGTGAGTCCTTAATAAAGAGACTGGACGATGCCTGGTTAGCAGAGGAGGAATTAACATTCTATGGTCTTGAGGATGAGTTGAAGATTCAACTTGGTTTTTCAGAATGGAGTCGTTCAGATCTATTACACCTTTGCCGGTACTTTTACCTGAATAAACTCTTTGATGCACAGTTCTGGAAAATCCTGACAACTAATGGGAAATGCCCCACAGAAGCTCATAGCATCACATATCCATTCGACAAGGCTCAAGATATTTATTTTATGTAATGCTATGGTCTGCTTAGTGCAGACCATATTATTATTTCTCACTCAACTGTTTTTCAGTTCTTGGTATTTTTGTTCTAAATTCCAATAATTGCTCAATTATCACATCCAACTGCTCTGTATTTTTGGCAATAACCTGATTTGATAATGTGTGCACTAGGAAACCATGTGGATCTTCATAAAAATAAGCCTCACTCTTAACAATATCACGATAGTCACTCGTGCTTAGTAACTCAATGCTGTCAGGTATTCCATGTTCCAAATTAAATTCGTTCAGTTCTTCTTGTGTAATCGGCATATTATCTCCTAAGTAAAATATATTTATACCTGCCAGAGAATACCCCCGTGAAAATCTTTTTGCATCTCTTACTGAATAGCTTATACCACACAAAATCAGAAGCTATTCACCCACCCAATCATTAATGTATTAACTCGTATTTGATGGTTTAAAGTTTAGAAAAAATGCGCCGGGGTTATCTACCTTATCTACTAAACTCGCTCATCTCTTGCGCTGCAAGGCTTTGAACGGGTAGATAACTTATGTTTTACTATCTACCTGTTGTCTACCTAATTTTGTGTCCTCTACCTATTCTGATTTCAATTTGGTAGACAAGGTAGATAACAAGTAGATAACTAAAAAAGGGTTATCTACCTAAATATCTATATGATTAATATAAATAATTTTCCATTTGGTAGACAAGGTAGATAACCAAACACTATTTTTATAAAAACTCGTCTGCTTTATCGGTTAGTTGTACGTTGGTTTGCCGTCTGCCCTGAATAGTTCTGGTGAGGTATTCCGATTTATATTCTTTAGCGGCTTCCTTTACCGCTTTCCCGAACTCGGTCACACTCAACGGACGGCCTAGTCCTTGATATTCCATAAATGATAGATAAAGGTGGTAAAGATATTTCCTTGGCTGGCGCTCTTCTTCTGCTTTGCGTCCGCCCCCCATTTCCAGACCTCTAGGCTCACCCATAAATGCCAGTGCTGCACAAAGATCTAATACAGGGTTTGAGGCTCGTTTCACTTCTAACGCTTCGTCACTATCGCGCTGTTCAATCAATAAAACCTTGGCTTCTTCTGGGTCGTCAAATGCGGCCAATAATCGACGAACGATAACAGGGATTTCACTGGCTATCTTTTTAGACAAATACGGGTCTTTATCTTCTTCTTTGACCTTGTTGTTAAATTGATAAATAACGCGCCTACGCGCCACTCCACCAGCCCGCTCAGTAAATATCATCGGAGTATTGTTTGTTGCTATGACAACCGCACGTATGATAGCGGTATACTGTTGTTCATGCTTGGGGTCAATTTCTACCGCGTCACCGCCGGTAATGGCTTTTATACCTGTACCTTCACCCGTATATTTAGGTTGGTCAGGTAAAGTGATCATGCTTTTGCCGACAAATTGCGCCCGTCCTCGTGCACTGTCTAACGCTGCCATATTGCCACTAGCTGTATTATGCTGACCTGCTAATAATGTCGCTACCTGAGTAAAAACACTTTTCCCGCTACCACCTTCCCCGGTGATTTCAAGGAATAATTGCCAGTCATAGCGATTAGCTAAAACCATGTATAGCGCTGCAAATATCCGTTTCATTTTATAGGGATCTTTACCCGCAGCATGATCTAACCATTTATGAAAATGAGGCGCATCATCACGCAAGTTTTCATCCGGTGACGCTGGGGTGTACTCAATACCATTGTGATTTAACAGCCAGTTATCAGGTTTATGAGGTGAAAATTCTTTCGTCTCAATATTAAATACACCATTTGCAAAAGGAATAATGCTTTTGCAGGGTTCTCCCATCACTGGAATAACAATTTTTAATGCTTCAACGACATTGTTAAGCTCCCGCTTACTAAAATTGGTTTGGTGTTCAGAATACACCTTTGCCATTTCTCGGCTTAATTCTAAACATGACGTTTTCTTCCATGTTCCAGACTGATAAGTATAGAAACCCTCACTTTCAGGATGTACAGCGATCCCCTCATAGCATTCAGCAAGTAATAAAGCTTTTTCATTATCTGCTAATTGGGTAAGGTTGTTACTCGCTCGCTTTTTCTTTACTGGTTTATTAGCGGGTACAGGCCATAAGTGATTAATCCGTTTTATATCGGTCAGAACGGCGCTTAACTCTTCCTGAGTGACATTTTTCAAAACCAGCTCCTTACGTTTCTCTTCCGCCTTTTTCTGGCTTTTAGCTGAATGATAGCCCTGTTCAGTAAACCAATCGGGGGTTATCTCCCCCTCCATTACTAGCGATCGCATACTGACCGCCAACGTATTTAAACGATGATCAACGGGGTAGCGTAAAATAGACGCATCCGCCTCCGCTTTTTGTGGTGGTACACCTTGTTTTATCCACAGGTAAACACTGGCAAAAAGCGAATCTGACCATTCAGGCAATTTCTCATGCCCGATATCAATATGACTTACCATTTGGGGAACCCCTCACGGTGATGAATTTCAAAATCCGCATGCTGTGCTGTGTCGTTCAGCGCTTCGGCAATCCTCGGCAAATACATCAGGGCTTCACCGATACGGCGCAAATCGTCCCTTGCCTGACAATCTGCATAGTTTTCATTATCGGCAGACCAGAAAGCCAGTTCCCCCATCGCTGACATTGCCGCCATCACTGCGCTATGTGCGCCATCTGAGTGCTTACGCAGATCTTTAATTTCCTCAGTGCTCATAGCGTTAAAGTTGTTGCGTACTAAGTGGTTATAGATATCAGACATAATCAGGCTCTCCCTGCGTAGGTGTATTCTTTAGTGAAACGGCTTACTGGCATAATGCACGGTGTGGTATAACCTTCACGGACAAAGGTCACGCGGTTAAAGGCCACCGACAGCACCTGAACGGTTTCCCCGTTCTGATGGGTGTAATAGTCGTGAGGGGCAGGGTTAGGCATGGTTCACCCCCTGACGGGAAACAAATACCAGAGAGGATTTGCCTGCCAGTAGACGGGCTTCACCTTCACTGTCCGCCAGAACAGTGATAAGGCGCATGGGGTTAAGTTCAGATAAACGGGTTTTGCCTTTTCCAATTAGGAAGGTATATTTATACATAGCTACCTCGATATTGTAGTTATCGTTGTTGGTTAGATGCCTCGTCAGTGTTAGCGCACTACGGGGCATTGCTTTACATATTGGTATGCAATGGTGTACATTGATAACCTTGACGTTCAATATACGCAGGAAAACACCAATGTCAACCAAAGAAAACCAAAAAGATAGAATTGTTGTGCAATTACGCCTTGATGCTGATTTGTCTGAACGCCTTGGTCTAGCAATGAAAGAAGATGGCGACGACAACAAAGCAGGGTGGATTAAACGCCTACTTCGTAGAGAATTGGATAAAAGAGGCATAGAGTCCAAAGATTCAACTGAGCAATAACTAACCAACCCGATGTTATCGGGGAGCCCAACTAACCCTCTTAAAGATGGTAGCCTCTTAAGCTGTTGTAATTCTTCGTAAACCAGATTTGGATTGCGGGTAACTGATTGATTTATCTTGTAAAGTAAATCTGCTTTACGCCAAAGGGTAGCATTCGCCGTGCTATCCTTCTCTTTTTGTACCTGACTAATTGTCAGTCGCAAATTAACCGCGTCGCTAAATGATACGCGCAAATTCTGTGAGTCAGCATTACTGACGCTCAAATTATAAGCAGACTGCAAATATGCAGCTTGACTATATTTCAATGGGTTAGGTAACTGACCCAAAGTTATTGGGGCAGCCAAAGTGAGGACTTCGGTAATAGGACTCCTTAAACTCAAGGAGTCTACGCAGTTAACAATGATCATCACTCTGCCTCTTCCAAAAGGTCAGGCTGGTATGTACTCCACAGTTCCCGTCCTTCTTTATTTAAGCTGGCTAGTTCTCCTTTGCATGATTGAAGATCGCGCCCACGTTGAGACGCAATTGCTTTGTATTCGTTCTGTCGCCGGGTGAAGTCGTTCAACGCAGCAAATGGCACACCGTAAGAACCCGTTTTGCGGATAGACGGGATAACCTCACGGAATACCCAATTAGCGAATCTGTGGGCAAACGTTCCTTGCTTGGTGGCCTTGCGGCTACGAGTGATTAGTTTGTAAAAACCAGACTCTGAAATGCCAGCTCGTTTTGGATTTCCCTGAATACCATAACTTAAAGTTACAGTATTTTTTTCATCCAAATCTAAAGCCTTTAGAGCTTTGCTGGGGTTCGTGATCCCCAAAGCCTTACATACGTCCGCAGCAATAAACCACGGCTCATTGTTATTTTTGAAAATTCGAACCTGTACACCCTCAAATTTAATAAATGAGATATCCGCTGAGTCGATATTCAAAATAGGTTCTTGACTGTTTTCAGCGTGAGCGAGTCCCTGACCGGATAAGGCCATATTTTTGGATGTCATATTTTTACCCTGTCTTAATTAATTTGATTTTCGGCTATAGGGGTTATTCACGTTCTCTACTGTTGGCGGATTGTGTACCCACCATAAAATATCACTTAAAAGCCAAGCGCAGGAATTGCGGCCTAGTGGTTTACGGGCAGGGAAGCGGCCTTCATTCTCCAGTTTCCACGCTGACGTTCTGGAAATAGAGGTGATGTGATGGCGTTCCTTTTCACGGATAAGACGATCGTAGGGTTCGCCATACTCGGAAAGGATAGAGCGGCGTTCTTCTGGTGTAGGAGTGTTGTATCGAATGGTCATGCTACCCTCACTGTTTAGCTGTTTTTGTGAGGGTATTTTCATAATTTAAAAAACATGCTGCACTATATAAATAAATTTTTTATTTTTTATTTAATGTTAATCCTGATTTAACTATCAGAAACTTCTCTCCTGATTTTTTCTATAGAATAAAAACTCAATATTTTTTCTAAAAATGGCCTAATGGTTTGAGCGATATTGATAGAATCAAACTCGCCATCAGGGTAAAGCGTTACAGCAAGCACACCATTTGTTATTTTATTATTTGTTTTCTTTTCCCATATCAATAAGTCCAATAGAGGTATTATCTTATAGTTTATTATTTTACTTCTCAGTACCTCCCATGATGAAGATATAGGTTTATTTAATGGATTAATACCTAAATCTTTTCGCCATATTGGAAGCAAGCGCTTAATGCTATCAATGATCAATGAATCATCTGTATCAAGATCTAATTGGATGACTATGGAACTATCAAGCTCTAAAAAATCTTTTGGAATATGATTTATATCTCTTTGTTTAAGCCAAAACTTTTCAAAATCACTATAAGATTCTTCACTATCAATGTAATTAAAATAGTCTTTTACTCTGTACCATAAAAAACCCGCCTCAACTGCCTTTAATGGTAAAACGCCAATTTCACCAGTTAATTCTGGTGACAACTCCTTAGCTCTAGTCTCCCTCTCTTCAGTGAATCCACCTTCTTCCCAATAAATTTTCTGAGGTTCATTCAGTATTGGATTGCTAATATCATGTAAAATATTATCCAAAGATATATTATTTATATCCTCATCATCAAAGAAATATCTTCTCAAATAAATTTGACGGTACAAATCCTTATCATTCAATTCATTAATTTCGTCATAATTACTTATTTTAAAGCAACTTGGCAATTTACTCTTGTTATTAATTAGCATTTCTTTCCCGCCTTTAATATAATCACATTCTCATAATTACCCGCCAATACATCCAGTCGCTCACACCACTTGTTTAAAGCGTCGAGCTTCTCTGGTAGGTATTGACTCTTATTGTATATAGCCATAATGCCAGGCAAAGCATGGCCTAACAGTTGCTCAACTACATGAGGTGTTACGCCCATATCATTTAGCTTAGTTGCTAAAGTGCGCCTTAAATCATGTAATGTCCATTTTTCCGTATGTCCTAATTTTTTCCATATCTTAGCTCCATACTCTGATACTACTCCAGTGCTTTTGAATTCTCCTAATAGGTAATCGTTTTTATGGTTTTGGTAAACAAGGTTTTCTAAAAACGGCTTCATGTACTCTGGTATTGGACGAATAATTTTTCCGCCTGTTTTACTGTTTTCTTTTGGGACAGTCCAAAGCATGGAATCTAAATTCCATTCTGAACATTTCGATAATCTGGCTTCTCGTGTCCGACAGCCAAATGCAATCAAAATTTTTAATAAATTATTATAGTAAGGTAGGTAATTACCTGAATTTATGGATTTCCATAATTGACCAAGTTCATTATCTTCTAAATCCCTTTGGCCTTTATTCTGTTTTTTTCCAACATCAGAGATAGTCAAATCATCTAATACATGACTAACTGCATACCTTCTTACCCGGCAAAATTTCAGAGCTTGTTTGCACATCTGAAATATATAACCAGAAGCTACAGGGGCATCCTTTTTTATTCTATCAAAACATTCTAACCAATATCGGGTTTCACAATCAGATAATGCCATTTCACCAATGTAGGGATAAATATGTTTTTCTAATTGAAGAATGAGGGTATCAATATTCACTCGATGGTCTCTGCCGTAGTGTTCTATCCAGTATTCGATAGAGTCTTTTACTGTGACTGGTTTTAATGATTCCTGCATCGCTAAGTTAAATTGGAGCTTTGGATCTTTACCAGAAGACAACCAGTTACGGCATTTATCCCGTGTTTCACGAGCTTGCTTGAGGGGCATATCAGGATAGCGGCCAATGGTAAGGCGGTTTAACTTTTTGCCATCAAGTCGGTATGTAAAGACCCAACTGATACCACCAACTTTAGACGCTTTGGCGCTTAATCCTGCACCATCGGCAAAAAATTCGATAACGTTCCTTTCTTTTCCGTGTAGGGCTTTAAGTTTTTTGTCACTGAGCTTGTTGAGTTCGGCAGCCATGATCACTCAATATATTTATACAAATGTTTATATACAGTGTGCTGCAAGAATGGGAAAACGTCAATAAACACTGGAACAATATACAGGCAATAATATGAGCAATTATTTGATTTTTAAGTAAAAAATATAACCATAGTAAAACACAAAAACATGAAATGAGTAAATAGGGTATGAATGCATCAAAATCTCACTTTATTTTAATAAAAAAATCGAACTCAGCATGTTGAAGTTACTTTTGTTTGTAAAGGGTTATTTTCCTGAACATAGAACTACCTACAACGGGGTGTTGACCTGAGCTCATAATGGCTATTAAATAATAATTTTTAGTTATAGTTACATCAGGGGAATATATGAAAATCAAAGGAGCTTATTGCTTGTTTTTTATTTTATCAATGGGCGGTAGCCAAGCATTGGCGCTGGATTTTAGCTACAAAAGTGAAATGCCTGCTGATAACAAACCTTCAGAGGAGTATCTGAAAAAAAGAGCGGGATTAGAATCCAAATACTGGAATGTTGATACGCTGACACAGGATAACGTGCTGGCGGAGAAACGAGAGGAAGAGATGAAACAGTACAACAAAAAATTCGAGAATAAAAATGGAATCGGACTTTCTTACGATTGGGAGAGTAAGAACCTAAAATCCTTTCAACATATGCAACAAACGAGTCATCTCTCCAATCGCCGCTGTTATCGAGCTACTCGACAGAAATTAGAAAAAGACTTTGGAAATGGCTATTCTTATTCAGATATTGCTGATACCTGTGGTTCTTTTCACTGAGCCAGTGACGGTTGGCTGATGGGACGACAGTGTTTAGCCGACTGTTAAACTAGGTCATTTTGTGTAAGGACACCGGAAAAGTGCGAAAGGATTCGCATAGAACATAGAGAACACATAGAAATAGCTAAGATTTGAATATAAAAAATAAAGCCATCTCTATTATGCTGAGATGGCTTGGGTATATCTAATTCCCGACTTGATTAATTGTGGCTTTTGTCGCAATTAAGATTTCGTTTCTGCTTGGTGGAGATTGTTCATTAAACGGCGAATCGGGATGATTAAAACAAGCAGAACAGCAGAACAGATAATCAACGATAGTGAGACGTTGGAAAACAATTCTGGCAGGCTATCAAGTTTATCTGCGCGCACGTTACCACCAATCAGGCCAGCAGCCAGATTTCCCAGTGCGCTGGCACAGAACCATAATCCCATTACCTGCCCACGCATGCGGGAAGGTGCCAGTACGGTCATGGTTGCCAGCCCGATTGGACTGAGGCAAAGTTCACCCAGTGTCAGCAGAAGAATACTGAAAATCAGCCATAGAGGGGAAACCGTACCGCCAGTTGCCAGTACGTACTGTGATGCAAACATCATGATGCCAAAACCACCCGCCGCAAACAGCATAGCAATCATAAACTTACCGATACTGCTTGGGTTCATATTACGTTTTGCCAGCATAGGCCACAGCCAGCTAAATAGCGGTGCCAGCAGAATAATGTACAGAGGATTAATCGACTGGAACCAGACGGCCGGAATTTCATAACCCAGTACTATACGGTCAGTGTAGTCTTTGGCGAATAAGTTAAATGAAGTTGGTTTTTGCTCAAATGCTGACCAGAATAGAGCGGCTGAAACCAGCAGGATAAAACAAATGAACAAGCGGGTTTTCTCATTGCGGTCTAACCCTGCAAATAGGAATAAATAGGCAAAATAGAGGATAACGCTTGATGAGATAATATATACCAGCACATTGGCAACCATCACTGGGTTAAAGGGAATAACGCCCATAGCTACTGTTGCAACAATCGCACAGATAACGACTAAGAGTGCGCCGATCCATTTACCAACATTTTTGCGTTTCACCATTGGATGATCCCAACTGGAATCCAGACCCGCTTCTTTATCATAACGGCGCATCAGTGGGATAGTGTAAAAGCGGAAAATCAGCAGGGCGACTAACATACCTAACCCGCCAACACCAAAGCCCCAGTGCCAGCCGTAATCCTTCACCAGCCAACCTGTGATTAATGCAGCTATCAAGGAACCTAGATTGATGCCCATATAAAACAGGGAGAAACCACCATCACGACGGGGATCATCTTTTTTGTACAGAGTTCCTACCATGACGGTCACACAGGTCTTGAACAGGCCAGTACCAATAGTAATGAGCAGCAGGCCGATAAAAAACAGATTATTGCTCCAGATCGCTGATAATGCGATGGACAGATGCCCTAATGCGATAATAATCGAGCCATACCAGACTGCAAGTCGTTGACCTAACCAGTTGTCGGCTAACCAGCCGCCTGGGAGTGATGTCAGGTAAATACTGCCGGCAAAAATCCCGACAATTGCTGATGCCTGCTCACGAGGGATACCCATTCCTCCGTCAAAAATTGCCGCAGACATGAATAAAATCAGAAGAGGGCGAATGCCATAAAATGAAAAGCGTTCCCACATTTCCGTCATAAAAAGGGCACTTAGTGGATAAGGGTGCCCAAAAAAGCTTCTATGATTTCCGTTCTTATTTGAAGATTGCATTGAATAATTCTTCCCAGAAACCCATCTTCATGATGGAGATATTTTACAAGTTAAAATAAAAACCACTTTATAATCACGATAAACGAAATTATTAACATGTTTTTATAAGGTTGATTACTTAATTGTTGGTGTATTTTTAACATGTTCTTTGCTTTTTTCATTGGCAAGCAACACATTTTCTACTTTATATTCCATTTTTTAGAACGAAAGTCGATAAGAATCGCATTTTTAGAATTTAATAGAAGTGGTATGACATGTAGATATTGACTTATGGTTTTTTTTGTCAGTTATAATGTTTTTTGTAAAATAAATTATAAAACAATATGTTACTTGACGAGAAATTCGGAGTGAATATTCTTTGGCGTTAGCAAAAAAGAATAAAGATTAATCATGACAAGGTAACATAAGGGAGATTTATTTCTCTGTATGGGATTCAGAGTTACTGTGGAATGCAAATAAATCGAAGAATAAATGGAATTAAAAAAACACCACTTCAGCGGTAAAAAAGAATACAAAATGCAGGTTGGAAATGGCTGCCATTCTATGAAATGGCAGCCGGATAGCGTTAGTTAGTGAATGTTATTGTTGTCATCGTACAGGGATGGCATGCCTTCGGGACGTGTTTTAAAACGACGGTGTAACCACATGTACTGGTCTGGTGCCTGCATAATCTCCCGTTCAACCACCTTATTCATAAATGCTGCTGCTTCGACTTCATCGTTTTTTGGAAAACCTTCCACTGCTGGCTGGATCATCAACTCATAACCTTTTCCATCCGGCAATCTACGGGGAGTAAAAGGGAGCAGGGCTGGGTCGGACAAACGGACAAGAATCGAAGTCCCCGTCGTTGTTGCGGCGTGTTCAACTGCGAATAATGGGGCGAATACGCTTTTACGTGGGCCATAATCATGGTCTGGCGCATACCAAACCATTTCACCGTTTTTCAGACAACGGATCATGCCTTTCACATCTTTTCTGTCCAGCATATATTTATTGGAACGCAGTCGTCCCCAAGTTTGCAGCCAATCCATGACGGGATTATCATTTGGGCGATAAACACCGATCCCCGGATTTAACAGACCCAGGATACGTGCACCTAATTCCAGTGTCAGAAAATGGATCCCAATAACAATGAACCCCTGATTACTGGACAGCACTTTTTGGAGATTTTCTTCTCCTGTGATCTTGAACCAACGCTTGATTCTCCAGTCAGGCCAAAACCATGCCATGCCAGTTTCAAACAACCCCATACCAACAGACTCAAAATTTCTGACTAGCAATTCATTCCGTTTCTCCGGTGACATATCAGGGAAACAGAGAGCTAAATTGCGTTCAGCGATTTTGGCTCGTTTTTTCAAAAAGCGCTGTGAAAGCCGACCAAGCCGGGTTCCTATCCAGTAAATCACCGGATAAGGGAGTAAAACTAGTAAATAAAGTATCCCGATACCTAGCCAAGTTAGCCAATAACGGGGGTGTAAAAATGAACGTTGAAAAGATGGTGCTTGTATCATGTGTTTTCAGTGTGTTAAGGAGAACATTTAACCAAAAGCCGAACTTGTCAGGCTCCAAGAAGTAATATTGGTGTATTGTGACATTTTTTAGTGAAACATCGAAATATTGAGACATTAAATGCTTAATTGTCGATAAATTAAGCGCCATATCCACTATCGGGTAATGCTGCGCCAGGCCATGATTATGATATTCCTGCGCATTATATTCAAATGCTGTTTTACATCTGTTGGACACGAGTTGGGTGTTGAAATGATGAACAAGCACTAATTACTATCAGAATAGCAAGGTTAAAAATCACTATTCGCTAAAGGCCATTTTCGTTATGATATCCGGCTATCAATGGGATAGCCATTGAAGTTTTGATTCTTTTATTACCGAAATGTTACCGAAATTCAGGAAAGTACACCATGCCAGTGTTACATAACCGTATTTCTAATAAAGAGCTGAAAGAGCGCATGTTGGCTGAAACTGAGCCGCGCACAACTATCTCTTTTTATAAATATTTTACGATTTCCGAACTACAGGCTTTTCGCGATAGCCTGTATCAAAAATTTACCGAGTTGTCTGTTTTTGGGCGGGTTTACATTGCTAAAGAAGGCATCAATGCGCAAATCAGCGTGCCTTCTAAAAATGTCGATGCTTTGAAAGCGTTATTGGATGCGACTGATCCGGCTTTATGTCATCTGCGGCTGAATATTGCGCTGGAAGATGATGGCAAGTCATTTTGGGTATTGCGCATGAAATTGCGTGAGCGCATTGTTGCTGATGGTATCGAAGATGAAACCTTTAATCCATCAAACACAGGCGAATACTTAAAAGCGGAACAGGTTAACCAGATGCTGGATGATCCTGATACCTTATTCGTCGATATGCGTAACCACTACGAATATGAAGTGGGGCATTTCGAAAACGCTATCGAAATTCCTTCAGATACATTTCGTGAGCAATTGCCAATGGCAGTAGAAATGTTGAAGGATAATAAAGACAAAAATATCGTTATGTATTGTACTGGTGGAATTCGTTGTGAAAAAGCCAGTGCTTACATGCTGCATAATGGTTTTGACAAAGTCTACCACGTAGAAGGTGGCGTTATTGAGTATGCCCGTAAAGCGAAAGAACAGGGGTTACCTGTCCGTTTTATGGGTAAAAACTTTGTTTTTGATGAGCGTATGGGTGAGCGCATTTCTGAAGATATTATTGCGCATTGTCATCAGTGCGGTACAGCCTGTGATAGCCATATCAATTGTAAAAATGATGGTTGTCACCTGTTGTTCATCCAGTGTCTCTCCTGCGCAGAGCGGTTTGAAGGGTGTTGCAGTGATATTTGTCGGGAGGAGATGAAACTGCCTGAAGAAGAACAGCGTTTTCGTCGGGCGGGAAGAGAAAATGGGGCAAAAATTTTTAATAAGTCTCGCTATCGGTTAAATGATGGCCTGAATATTACATCACTGCAGTCCATTAAGTGATAACTGTTCTTTAAGTGATAAGTTCGCGGCCATCAGAATGTTGGCGTAAATAGCATCTCATTATTTACGCCAGCATTGTTATTTTAGAAGATTTAGCAGATATATTTAAAAATATTGTAAATAAAAAGTAACTCTATTTTGTTAGAAATACCGATTTTTTCTATAATATGTCTTTTGTGTGAATAAACTGTACTATTGCTAATTTTTAGCATTTTAGCAATTTTATGTGTATCGGTCTCTCGCATCCAATAATGGATAATTCTATTTTCCTGAAGACTGAAAATAGAACTTTGTGTATTAAAACTGGAAAAATAACGCTGAATATCGTGTGCTGCCATTTCTCTTATCCGAACCAATAATGTGCTCAGATTCTTTTTGGGTAAAATAAAATTCTTATTTGTCAATTGGATGCTCGTATCGCACAAGGGATATGGTTTGTCGATATAGGTATAAATACGGGCATCATTAACTAACGAAATAAACAATTTCAGTTGCTTACAATATTCCTTATGGTGGCCATAATTTGTTAAGTTCACTAAGATGATATCTGGAGAAAATATAGACAAAATATTTATGGCGTCATGAATTGATACAGCCTCGATTGAGAGAATATCTATATTTTCTTTCAGAGATTCAATAATCCCCAAACGTGTATAATGGCACTTATCAATGACTAACAGTTTCATTAACTGAACATCCTTGTTCTTCTATGGTTATTATTTAAATAAAAAAATGGCTTAATAATTAAGAATTAGGCGGATGAGAATGACTGTATGATACAGTATTATGAAGAATAATAAACTATGCGAATAATTCAGTTGACTGATATTTGTTCAAACGTTCAAATTGGACACTCAACATACTGAGTGTCCAAATGTTTTTCTAATGCTCAAGGAGATTGAGGTGATTATTAATGCTTAATATGATCAAGCTGACTGTATTCTGATGCTTCTATCTTTTCAATCCCAGCCTGCAAAATGAGGATGAGTTGTTTGGCTACTCCTGTTGTCAACCACAATGTTTTGTCAATATTGACATTGTCTGGGGCTTGATCTTGGGAGGATAAGTAATGAAGACGTATCATCATAGCGCCATAGGCATCAACAGTACTGATGTCCCAACCTACAACAGGATGAGTTTGGATAATTTCATTTTTTTGTTCCATATAACCTCCTAATCAGACTACAGCATTCTTATTGATATAATTGACTAAGAGCAGAAAATCTCATCAAGGATGAGCAATAGCAGTATAACTCTTTTTAGCAATCTAAGAAGGGGAAAGAGCGAGATTTTTTGTATTATCACTAATTGGGATTATTGTAAGTGATGCCAACGACTTATTAGGCAAGCGTAAGCGTGCGGAAATAAAATATTTTCCGCACGGGTAGCAATGAAAAAATTATTCACATACCTTTACTTCCCATCTGGCATCCTCGCCGGCCAGAAATGGGATTAATTTTTCATCACCACATTCGATATACTCTGTGATTGGCGTAGGTTTACGTGTGAGTTCAACGAAGCCTTCATTAACGGGCAGACCATAAAACTCAGGGCCATTCAAAGAGCAGAATGCTTCAAAGTGAGCTATTGCATCCATTTCTTCAAAAACGGTGGCATAGGCTGCAAGAGCAGTAGGCGCATTGAAGACGCCCGCGCAACCGCAGGAAGATTCTTTGCGATGCTGTAAATGAGGGGCTGAATCTGTTCCCAGAAAGAATCGATTACAGCCACTGGCTACCGCGGAACGTAATGCTTCCTGATGGATATTGCGCTTTAATACCGGTAAACAATAGAGGTGAGGACGAATACCGCCAACCAACATGTGATTACGATTAAACATCAAGTGTTGTGGTGTCAGTGTTGCCGCTAATTTATCATTGCCTGCAAGAACGTATTCGGCGGCTTCCTTGGTTGTAATATGCTCAAAAACAACTTTCAATTCAGGAAACTGCTTACGTAATGGTTCCATCACCTGTTCTATAAACCGAGCTTCCCGATCAAAAATATCAATATGGGATGCAGTGACTTCACCATGAATTAGCAGAGGCATTCCCAATTTTTCCATGGTTTCCAATAAGGGATAGATCTTTTTGGTATCAGAAACACCGTGGCTGGAATTGGTTGTTGCATTGGCCGGGTAAAGTTTACAGGCAGTAAAGACCCCTTCTTTATAACCAATTTCAATTTGTGAACTGTCTGTTGAGTCAGTCAAGTAACAGGTCATGAGGGGTTGGAAATGATGGTCTGACGGAATGGCGGCAATTATCCGATCCCTATAGGCTTTGGCACTGGCAACATCTGTCACTGGAGGGGCTAGGTTAGGCATGACAATAGCTCGGCCAAAGAAACGGCTGGTATGAGGAACAATGATTTTTAGCATATCATCATCGCGGAAATGGACATGCCAGTCGTCAGGGCGGCGGATTTTAATTGTGTATGGTTCAGTGGTCATGGAACCGGCTCCAGAATATAAGTGGAAAAATGATGGATGCTGATTCAGCACTCCTTAAGCCGGAGGAGGATGATAAAACGAAAATAGCTAAATAGCTATTATTGAATGATAAAATTCTATGAGTTTTGAAAAATTAATATTTTAAATTATATGTGCTAGGGTATTCAGAGGAAATTTATCGTATCAAAAAAGGAAAAAAATAGAAGTAATAACACGAGGGTGAATTGAATTTGGCTCCTCCAACTGGACTCGAACCAGTGACATACGGATTAACAGTCCGCCGTTCTACCGACTGAACTATGGAGGAATTCCTTCAAGACGGGGTGAATATTAACGGTAGTTTTCACGTTTGTCAAAGGAGAAAATAACAATAACTATTTGTTTGCTGATAATCTGTACTTTGTGAGGTTTTTTTGGACTTTTTTGTGCTTGCTGGGGATGTATCAGAAAAACTGCCGACATAGATGGAGTAAGCAGAAGCAATAAAAGTAGGAGGTGATAGCAAGAATTTTGCAATGTCGAGAGATATATAGTGAAAAACGAACTTTAAAAGGAAAAATGGCTGGAAGGGAAAATACTAGAAAGCAGAAAGCCCGACTAGCAGAGCTAAATCGGGCTTTCTTAAACTTGGCTCCTCCAACTGGACTCGAACCAGTGACATACGGATTAACAGTCCGCCGTTCTACCGACTGAACTATGGAGGAATTGCTTCGTTCCTGAGAACGAAGCGAATATTAACGATATTGTTTTCGTTTGTCAAAGCAGAAAATAGCAATAACTGTTTGTTTGCTGAGAATATAGACTTATTGTGGGGTTTTTAGTCTGAATTTGTATTTGGATGGAGAAAAATACATCTGAAGCAGATAAGTTTGCAGAAAATAAATGACAAAAAGCCCGGTTAGCAGAACTAAACCGGGCTTTCTTGAATTTGGCTCCTCCAACTGGACTCGAACCAGTGACATACGGATTAACAGTCCGCCGTTCTACCGACTGAACTATGGAGGAATTGCTTTGTTCCTGAGAACGGAGCGAATAATAGGGGAATGGTTCAGGCTTGTAAAGCGGAAAAATGGAAAATAAGTTTAAGTGTCTAACTGATGTGCAAGATGATGATATTTTGTTATTTTTTACAGCAAAATATAACCATTACTGTAATTTTCCATACCTTACTCAACCTCTTATCACTTCTTTGCTCAGTTCTGGATACCATCCTGGTAAAAATTCAGCAAATCGATATGAAGAATAAGGAACAAATCTACCAACGTGAGAAAGGAGCACTTTGATATCGAGCGGACCGACAAAAAAACTTCAATTATGTGCGAATACAGTCGGTTGAAAGTATATCTGAGTAAGGAAAGTAGCTGATTGATAAAATAAAAAGCAGAAATCCCGATTAGCAGAACTAAACCGGGATTTCTTAAATTTGGCTCCTCCAACTGGACTCGAACCAGTGACATACGGATTAACAGTCCGCCGTTCTACCGACTGAACTATGGAGGAATTGCTTCGTTCCTGAGAACGAGGCGAATATTAGCGATGAACTCTGAGAGTGTCAACGCAAAAATTCTATTTCCCTATCGTTTGCTTATCCTGTGAACGCATTGTGTCATGATTGAGCTACCTTACTGAAATTACGCACTTTTATTCACCATTTCGGAAGGGTGAAAATAGGGCGATTGTTCTGAAAAGGCAACTATAAATACATCATAAAAACAAATGCCGTCTTTTTTCCTCATGATTCGTTTGATCTCATCTTTCATTTCACTGGGTACTTTAGGATGAGTAAGTATTTTATTGATGGCTTTATGGGATACTTTTTCATTGACGAACCATTCTCCGTTATAACAGACACGTAAATCCAGTACATCAATGTCTTCAAAATGATACACCGGCTTTATATCGAAAAGCAGAACGGCTGCCATGGCGGCAAAAAGTACTGTAAATAAAATCAGTGACCAAGTGCCAAAATAGGGAGAATACCCCATGAGCATGACAAGGAAAGCATAAGCAATAACCATCGCCAAGCATAGGTATGGATGATGACGAATAAAGATACTATTGAAATGCACTTTACCATCACGGTGTTCTTCGAGATTAATCCGCTTAAGATCCTGAATCAATATCTGTTTGATGATGTTCATAATACTAACCCGATTATTGTAGAAACGCGTTATCGAATTGAAGGTTATGCCATTTTTAAGGCTAGCATGCCAGGAGGACACATCTGTATATCAATTGCCTTATTTTATTTATAAAATTGTTATTGTCTGGAAACAATATCGATATTTTTGCTAAGATAAAAGTTGAATAAATCAAATAAAATTATAACTGTACCTATTTATTATGTCATTTTGTTCTAATATTGAGCGCATACAGCTTTTTTAAATCGATAATACATAAAAAGGTTGCTATTCCTGTGCGGTCATGAGTTAATGCGTTTGGCCTGATAAACAGACCTACTTTATGTACGACATCTTGAGTTAATGAGTTATGTGTAAGTGCTATCTCCGGTAGCCTTTGTTGACCGTTTCCTTCTTAGTGCCTCCATAAGTAATAGCTGATACTGGCCAACACATGCCCGAGGTGGCGAGTTTTTTTTGATATATAGGAAAGTCAAATGTCTGACAAAATGAAAGGTCAAGTGAAGTGGTTCAACGAGTCTAAAGGCTTTGGTTTCATCACTCCAGCTGATGGTAGCAAAGACGTATTCGTTCACTTCTCTGCCATTCAAGGTAACGGTTTCAAAACTCTGGCTGAAGGCCAGAACGTAGAATTCACCATTGAAAATGGTGCCAAAGGCCCAGCAGCAGCAAACGTAACTGCTATCTAATAAGCCTTTATGCCTTTATCTAAGCTCGCCACACTTAAATGTCGTGGCGGGCTTTTTGTTTTTTATCTTAGTTACTTTTATGCCAATTTATTTGGATGAGAAAAATAACAGGATGAAGAACACGGTTTGTTGCCTATCCCCCACCAGACTCAGATAAAAATGAGTCACACGCTATTTAAGACCTATGATTTTTTAATGAAAAAGGCGATAAATCGCACGATTTTTGTGAAATCGTCTACCGGTTAAGCCTTTACTTATCAATTTTACCTGTTTATACTCCCTCCAAATTTTATTGGAGAGCTAATAATTGGACAGTCAAAGTTTTAGGTTAAATAAAAAATAATCCGGTAAGCTGTTCATTTCCTCCCGATCTGCTGCTTACCTTAAAAGGTGGGCGGTACTACTCCAACTTCATGAGCTGTACTCACCCGACAAAAGATTATTTGATACTCAGAATTTATTGCATTGAATTCTAAATAAAGTATCAACAGAAACTATATCGGGGTATTCATAATGTGGTTATATACTCATTCCTTATTTCCTCCGGGAACATACAAATAATCTAGTCGAATTAAATATTCGGTATCATATTCCATGTGCAAGATGAAGAAATTATCTCTTTAGGTTATCTATTGAGCTGTAGTCTATTAAAAAATAGTTATTAGTGGTTAAAATTTTCATATATAACGTATGGGAGTTATTTTTCAACTGCGGGCTGAAAACCATCTTAAGTTATTTAATCAATAGAACCTCAATAAATAAAACTAACTGAATTAGGCCATTAATGCACATGATTCTTGATTTATCCATTTGATATTATGGAGAATTTCATGTTGTTAACACCTATTGCCATTCATTTACTATCTGCAATGTTTTTTGGGGCTCTGATTGGAGCTGAACGCCAATGGCGCCAGCGTATGGCCGGATTAAGAACTAATGCCTTGGTCGCTACTGGCGCCGCCGTCTTTATTCTAAGTTCAATGTCGGCTTCTGTTGATAGCTCTGGGCGTATTGCCGCGCAGGTTGTATCCGGTATTGGTTTTCTTGGAGCTGGCGTGATTATGCGCCAAGGAATGAATATTCGGGGCTTAAATACTGCTGCAACATTGTGGTGTTCGGCGGGTATTGGCGTGTTATGCGGACTTGGTCAATATTGGTCTGCGAGCATTGCCACAGGTATTATTCTGTGTGCGAACATTCTATTGAGAGAGGCCGCACAGCGGATTAATGCCCAACCTTATCAACAAGACTTAGATTTAGAACAACGCTATAAGATCCATATTGTCTGTGATATTCATGATGAAATCCTAGTCAGAACACTGATCCTACAGGAAATTAATGGGTTAGGTGTCAGGTTGCAGTCATTGAGTAGTGTTGATGCCATTCAACCCGACAGGCTTGAAGTCTGTGCAGAAATATTGGCAACACCGGCTGAGCAAAAAGAAATAGAGTCGATTGTTTGTCGAGTGAGTTTGGAAAAAAGCGTCAGTTCAGTTAATTGGAAAATTGTTACAGAATTGCCTGCTTAGAATAATTTTATATTACTAATTCCATAATTTTATATCTATCAGGGGATAAGTACGGATGATATTCCGCCTATCCCTTGAACTGAATAAGGCGTTGTCTAAAGCCAGCCAACCTGTTCAATGAAGTACACATGAAAAAGCACCTCATGCGTTTATTCAGCTAGTCCATCGCTTTCCATAATTCGTTTATTTATGTCCTGATGCTTTTGGTGATGATCATCTTTTTTACTGATTACTTTTTGTCGTCACGTCATGAAAATGAAATAAATATAACTGATGTTATTATTGCATTAATGATAATTTCATTGAGTGGTTTATTCCCGTTCTGGCAGGTAAGATACTTTAGTCTTTCATTGGGCATAGCTAAACAAGCGGCACTATGGATTTGATGGGTCAAGCGATTGTCAGGTCTGGGAGCGAAAAATCTGGTATTGGTTTTCTCAGCAGCTACAGAAAAATTGATGAGTTATCTTTTGATTTTGTTAGACGTAGCTTGCCGATTTCTGTTCAAGAACAGTAGCAAAAGTACTAATTGATTGGTAAAGGGGCTATTGGGGAAATGCTATCAGTATGCTCTCATATGAGGTTAAAGGAGAAAATAATTTCTCTCACTGAAGAGAATCGTAACAATGTGATGGAGCTGGTTAATCTCTATAAAGAGCAAGGTTTCAGAGGGTTAATCTTAGTGACAGGGGAGTTAAGTCTTGATGAGGCGAAACATCCATTTTCTGTTGCTGATGAAAAGGGGATGGTACTGCAAGGTTTATTAACATTTTTAGATTTGCCAAAGGTGAGTGCGGCGATGGCAATTGCTGCATTAAGGGAAAATGACGTTTCAGCTAAGGTACTTAACAGAGATAGCCCTGTCATTACCGCAGAAATTTACCGTGATGTGGGTTTAGATCCTAGGAATATTTTTATTAGTTTTGATATTGAATTTGCGAGTGATGAAGACCTTTCAAAAGAAGTGGAATTAAGAACAGCATTTTGTAAGTTAACCCCACGGAAAAGTCACGCATTTTAAAGTCATTGCAAAATAATAGATACACAGTTAGTTTTTTCGGTAATGGAATAAATGATATGTCTACATTGCGGTATGCTGATATCGGTATTTCTGTTGACACCAGAATCGATACCGCAAAAGAGTCAGAGGATATCATTTTGTTTGATAAAAATCTGATGGTATTAGGGGAACGAGTAACAAAAAGTAGGGAAACGTTTGGGAATATCATTAAGTATTTAAATATGACAGCCAGTCGGATTTCGTGAATGTATTTTCGATACTGATTGCCAGAGTATTTATTCCATTTTTACTGATGTTAGCCATCTATTTGCTTGTACAAAACCTAATGTACGATATTTCACAACTGTCTTTGTCGTAAGACAAAATGGATAAAGAGTTATTGAGAATTCCTCGCAAATAGATGTAAAGAATATCGGATATTTTATGAATGGGTTAGGGACGACATTTTCTATCTTAGATATCACAATATTCGCTATGATTTGATGTGTATTTATAGTGAGCTGTACAGAACATCAAACTTTATTCCAATAGGCTAGTTCATGGAAGGCCAGTTGTCTCAGGCACTGGCTGTACATATGTTGCGTACACAAAAAGTTCTGTTTGTCCAAAGTATCGTCGCATTACCTGTGTTATTAACAGCGTCAATAATTATGACACTAGGTATATACATACTATTTTTACCATTTGATGTACTAATTGGATTACAGTCATTGCTTTAGAAATATTTTCTCTGGTGAATAGGAACACTAATATACGACTGCGTCATCACCCAAATGATGAAGCAATTTTACATTCATCACGGTGGTGGATAGTTGTAAATAATTCTCATTAATTAACATCTTATTTTGTGTGGATTAAGTCAGCCGTCCACACAGTGGCTGCCATTATCACCCTCATCATGACTCATTTTTTACAGATATTTCGAATAGGTATTGATGTTATTCTTTAAATATGATCTTACTATCACAATAAATATAAATTTAATGAGGTAATAAGGTCATATTTACCCGTTATTCTCTTTATTTGAATCGTTACTTTTATATGATCTATTGTTACTTATATTTTAAATTAAGTAAGATAATTTCCTTTTTCATATTTATTTATTCTGTTTGCATTTCCTGTTTTGTATTCAAAGTGTTTTTTCTGCTTTTAATTGGATTTTATGTTATAAGAATTTATTGTCAAATTTGTATTTGGGAGTGATTTTGTTTCTATTTTTTATGTTATTTAAGGAAATTAATTTTCTGTTAATGGGGGATTTTTCTTTTGTGTACACAGTCAGTCACTCCGTTCTGTATAAATGGCATAAACATTGATTATTCTTAACATTATGAAAAAAGAGCACGCTTTTAATGATAAATTAATCTTATTGATCGTGAGTATAAGGTAGTCAATGAGGAGAAATAACCACCAGTGAGGATTTAGTTAAATTTATGCCATAAACTGTCTATCTATAAGTTTATTTACTTTAGATGAATTTATATATGATGGTGGTCTAGCGTGACTTCTGTGGTTTTGAATAGTAGTGGCTTTTGTTGTGTTCTCGAAGCCTTGTCCGCTGTATTTACTCTAAGGCAGGGATGTAGATGTTTTTTTATTTCAACATCATACTGTATTTTATCTTATTTTTGTGATCTGTGTGATATTTATGCGTAAAGTGGCTTGAATGCCACCTTTTCCTCTGTGTGAAAAGAATACGATCGTAAATCAAAAATGATCAGATTAGTAGCTTTTTAATAACTAGTATTCACATATAATTAATAAATTTGGCATAACTATGATCTAAGTCAACTTATAGTGGAAGATGAGTACCTACCTACATTATCAAGAGGCAAATTTTACTAACATATTGAGAATTTAACTAAAGTATATATTTTTTATCGCTATTTTAAATTTAGAAGTTTAATAGATCGTATAAAACAAAAAACAGTCCTTAATATTTTTATTTAGATAATTTAACTTATTAATTGTGGACTATTTTTCGTTTTCTATTGCTTGAATAGTTAATGAGCTAGAATCATAATAAAAAGTGTCAGTTTTGTGATATATGTCACATAGTATTTAAAATGGCATATATTCTCCGTTGTATAAGTTGATGATTCAGGAGTAAAGTTAATTAGCATTAAGAATATTCTTAATCAATTGTGGCAAGTGCATTAATCAGATGACGCAATAATACTTTCACAACCCATTACCGAAATATTTTAGAAATTGGGCGATCCCAAGAGTAATACAAAGGACAGTTACTGCTCTGGCTAAAGATGTATATTTCAGTTATGTCGGAGATTATTGAATCTCATGCTACTGGTAATTTTGTCGTGAGTGATTCTTTGATCACTTAATTAATTTTTCATATAATCGGACGGGATATATAGAAATGAGTACGGTTGAATTGCTCAAACATATTTATGACATAAATTTATCGTATTTGCTTTTAGCGCAACGGCTAATTAACCATGAGAAAGCATCTGCGATGTTCCGTTTAGGTATTAGTGAATCGATGGCTGATACGTTGGCCGAGCTGACATTGCCTCAGTTAGTAAAATTAGCTGAAACTAACCAACTGATTTGCCATTTTCGGTTAGAAGACCACGAAACGGTGCTGCAGTTAACGAAGGAATCGCGGGTGGACGATCTGCAACAAATTCACACAGGTATTTTGCTGTCTACTCATCTTTTTCAGCAGTTATCTGTGCTGGATGACATTTCAATCAAGAAAAGAGCGTGAAGATGGTTGAAAAAAGTATTGTTCAGGAAGCGAAAGATATCCATCTTGCAATGGAGCTCATCACTTTAGGTGCACGGTTGCAAATGCTTGAAAGTGAAACACAATTAAGCAGAGGGCGATTGATCAGGCTGTATAAAGAGTTGCGGGGAAGCCCTCCGCCTAAAGGGATGCTTCCTTTTTCGACGGATTGGTTTATGACTTGGGAACAGAATATTCACTCTTCTATGTTCTACAATGCTTATCGTTTCTTGATGAAAAGCGGGCATTGTGACGGTGTTGAAGCTGTTGTAAAAGCTTACCGACTGTACCTTGAGCAATGTCCTCCAAGCAGCGAAGGTGGGCCTGTTCTGGCACTGACCAGAGCCTGGACACTTGTCCGTTTCGTTGATAGCGGGATGCTACAGCCAACAGAGTGTCGCTGCTGTGGTGGCACTTTCATCACGCACGCCCACCAACCGGTGAACAGCTTTGTTTGTAGTCTTTGCCAGCCACCTTCACGAGCGGTAAAAAAACGTAAACTTTCCGCTCTGCCTGCCGATACTAATTCACAACTGCTGGATGGATTTGCTCAGCAAGCTATGTGAATTTAAATGGGAAACTTAAAAGCAGGTTACAGGTTTTTATGTGCAGACCTGTAACCTGCTCTGTCATACCGTTCTTCGTTTACTAATTCGCCCTGTTCAAATCCCATCTGCTCACCAACTTAGCTAAAGGATATCGCGTGTTAGTACTTTTAGGATATATAGTGGTTTTTGGTGCGGTAATTGGTGGCTATCTGCTTGTCGGTGGCCACATGGGCGCACTTTATCAGCCAGCGGAATTTTTGATTATTGCAGGTGCGGGTATTGGCGCTTTTATCGTAGGCAATAATGGCAAGGCGATAAAGGCAACACTGCGTGTTTTACCAAAAGTATTGCGCAGATCAAAATACAATAAAGCGATGTACATGGATTTAATGGCGCTGCTGTTCCGCCTGTTATCCAAATCACGCCAAAATGGGCTTCTGGCTTTGGAGCGGGATATCGAAAATCCACACCAGAGCGACATCTTCACACAGTATCCCCGTTTGTTAAAAGATCCCTATTTGATGGATTTCATCACTGATTATATGCGTTTGATCATCAGCGGTAACATGAATCCCCATGAAATTGAGGCCTTGATGGATGAAGAAATCGAGACTTATGAACAAGAGAGTGAAGTCCCTGCGACCAGTCTGGCGATAGTTGGGGATTCACTGCCGGCATTTGGCATCGTTGCCGCCGTCATGGGGGTAGTTCATGCACTCGGATCAGCGGATCGCCCAGCCGGGGAACTGGGTGCGTTAATCGCCCATGCGATGGTGGGAACATTCTTAGGGATCTTATTGGCTTACGGTTTTGTTTCTCCTCTGGCAACCTTGCTGCGTCAACGTAGCAGCGAACAGGTAAAAATGATGCAGTGCATCAAGATTACACTGCTTTCCAACCTGAATGGTTATGCTCCACAGATTGCGGTCGAATTCGGTCGTAAAACATTATTCCTCACAGATCGTCCTTCATTTACGGAACTTGAAGAACATGTTCGTCGGGTTAAAGCTCCTGTACAACAAGAAGTCGAAGAATAATTATGAGAGCGAATAATGTTACTGTCATCAGAGTAAAAAAACGCAAAAAACACGGTGAGAAGCACTGTGGTGGATCATGGAAGATTGCATATGCCGATTTCATGACTGCGATGATGGCGTTTTTTCTGGTCATGTGGCTGCTATCGATCGCCAGCCCACAGGAGTTAACCAGCATTGCAGACTATTTTCGTACTCCCTTGCAGGTAGCGATAAACCAAGGGCCGCAAAGCAGCGATAGCACAAATCCGATTCCTGGGGGAGGGGATGAAGTTTTTCAGCAGGATGGAGAAGTTTTTCGCGAATCTAAACTTGTTGAATCCAATGAGGAAAAACGTCGTCTGAATCGACTGCACCAACAACTTGATCAACTTATTATCACCGATCCTCGCCTAAAAGAACTACGTCCCCATTTGTTGATCGACATGATGGATGAAGGTTTGCGCATTCAGATCATCGATAGGGAAAACCGTCCGATGTTTATGGTTGGCAGTGCGAAGGTTGAGAGTTACATGAGAGATATTTTGCAGGCAATTGCGCCGATTTTGAATGGAATTCCGAACAAAGTCAGCCTTTCTGGTCATACCGATAATTTACAGTATGCTAATGGCCAAAGGGGTTATAGCAACTGGGAACTCTCTGCAGATCGTGCTAATGCCTCAAGGCGAGAATTGCTGAACGGTGGCTTAGATGAGGTCAAAATCCTGCGGGTTGTTGGTATGGCATCCACTGTCAGTATGCAGAAGGGAATTGATCCTAATTCACCGGTTAACCGCCGTATCAGCATTATTGTCTTGAATAAAGATGCAGAAAAACGGATTGAGCAGGAAAACAGTGGTGGTGACGCCATGACCGCTAACAGTAGTATGGATATGCAAGAAGTCATCAGAACGGATTCGAATAAGGGAGCGCCTTCTCAGCAACCCACCGAACAATCCAATGAAATCACAATATCGGTACAGACTCAGACTGAGCCGTCCAGTGATACTAATAAGGTGACAGAGTAAGTAACGATGGATATTACCGCGTTTTATCAGACCTTCTTTGATGAAGCAGATGAATTATTGGACGATATGGAGCAGCACTTATTGCTGCTCGATGCCGATGAACCTGATCATGAACAACTAAATGCAATTTTTCGCAGCGCCCACTCCATCAAAGGGGGCGCTGCAACTTTTGGTTTTGCCAAGCTGCAACAAACCACGCATGTTTTGGAGAATCTGCTAGACAGTGCCAGACGTGACGAAATACGCCTGACTACTGACATTATTAACCTGTTTTTAGAAGCGAAAGATATTATGCAGCAGCAATTGGATGCCTATAAAAGTTCTCAGGAGCCGGATGAAGATACATTCAATTATATCTGCGAGACATTGCGCCAGCTTGCCTTAGAGCTACAGGAAGATAAGCAGGACAAGAGTTCTGACGCTGCAATGCCTGCAATTCAGCTTGAACCTGCATTGAAAGAGAGTGTGCTGGAAGCTGAAGAAGAACAGGCAGTCGTGATCAATCAGCCAGAAGAAAAAAATCTTTCGGCAGGCAAAACTGCTCAAGGGAGAATTCGTGTTCATCTATCTGGGCTAAAAGAACGCGAAGTCTCCTTGATGAAGGATGAATTGGGGCATCTTGGTGATGTTTACGACGTTGAACAGACCGCAGACAGCCTTGAAGCTTCATTGATCACATCTGCAACAGAAGATGACATCACCGCTGTAATGTGTTTTGTGATTGAACCTGAACAGATAACTTTTCTGCCTGTTGCGGACTCGCATCCGGCAGAAACTGGAGCAGATGTTCAGTCTGAAAAAAAACCAGCGGCAGAAGGTGTGGCAATCGAAAGTTGTGTGGCTGTAAGTACGATAAGTACTGATAAACCACAGCCTGCTGACGTGCCACAAAAATCAGAAGTACATGAAGTAGGGCGTCCAGCCCCGCGTCCGGTAGCGGGATCACCACGTCAACGTGTCGAATCTTCCAGTATTCGTGTTGCTGTTGAGAAGGTGGATCAACTCATCAATCTGGTGGGAGAACTGGTCATTACCCAATCTATGCTGGCACAGCATTGTGATGGATTGGAGCAGACAAAACACAGCGAACTGCTGAGTTGTATGGCTCAATTGCAGCGAAACTCCCGTGATTTGCAAGAATCCGTCATGTCGATCCGCATGATGCCGATGGAGTACGTTTTCAGCCGATATCCACGTTTGGTACGGGATTTGGCAGGAAAATTGAACAAAAAAGTGGAACTGACGCTGATCGGTAGCTCAACGGAACTCGATAAGAGCTTGATCGAGCGGATTATTGATCCCCTCACGCATCTAGTACGCAACAGCCTCGATCACGGTATTGAAAGCCCGGAAAAACGAATTGCAGCCGGAAAATCAGAAACGGGTAGCTTGACGCTCTCGGCTGAACATCAGGGCGGCAATATCTGCATTGAGGTTATCGATGATGGCGCAGGCCTGAACCGCGAGAAGATCTTGGCAAAAGCGCGGTCTCAAGGGTTGAATGTCAGTGAAAACATGAGTAATGAAGAAGTGGCCATGTTGATTTTTGCGCCTGGATTCTCTACCGCAGAAGTGGTAACGGATGTTTCTGGTCGCGGCGTCGGAATGGATGTTGTGAAGCGCAATATTCAGGATATGGGTGGCCAGATTCAGATCAGTTTCCAAGAAGGGAAGGGGACGATCATTCGCATTTTACTGCCGCTGACATTGGCAATACTGGATGGCATGTCTGTCAAAGTCAATGATGAAGTCTTCATTCTGCCATTGAGTGCGGTGGTCAGTTCATTACAGCCACAGGAAGAAGATATCTATCCTCTGGCGGGCGATGAAAAACTGCTGCAAGTCCGCGGGGAATATTTACCGCTATTGGAATTGTACCGGATATTTGATATTTCGAACGGGGAAACTTCGTCAACCAAAGGTATTGCCGTCATTGTTCAGAGCGCGGGGCGTCGCTATGCACTGCTGGTGGATAAACTGGTCGGGCAGCATCAGGTAGTCGTTAAAAATATCGAGAGCAATTACCGTAAAGTACCTGGCATTTCGGCTGCCACCATTATGGGAGACGGCAGTGTTGCCCTGATCATTGATATTCCTGCTTTGCAGAAACTCAATCATGAACAGTTGGCTACGCGTAAGGCGGAGCTAGTGAATAAAAAAATAACACAGTAAAAGGTAACATCATGTCAGCCATAGAAGAATTCAGTAAATTATCGGGGGAAACGACCGGAAAGGAATATCTGGTTTTCACCTTGGGTGACGAAGAGTATGGAATTGAAATACTGAAAGTGCAGGAAATACGCGGTTACGACCAAGTTACCCGGATTGCGAATACACCTTCTTTTATCAAAGGGATAACCAATCTGCGTGGGGTGATTGTTCCCATTATTGACTTGAGGATCAAATTCTCGCAAGAAAACGTCACTTATAACGACAACACCGTTGTGATTGTCCTGAACCTGCTTAATCGTGTGGTAGGAATTGTGGTCGATGGTGTGTCCGATGTGCTGTCTCTGAAGGACGATCAAATTTGCCCAGCGCCGGAGTTTGCGGTCACTTTGTCAACTGAATATCTGACAGGGTTAGGTTCCATTGATGAACGGATGTTGATTCTGGTGGATATCGAAAAACTCCTTAACAGTGAAGAAATGGCATTGGTGGATTCTGTCGCCAAGAGCTGATATTTCAGGGCTGTCGTGATTGTTGCCACTCACTATAGTCAGTCGAGCAAAACGGCAGCCTTAATTGTTTTAGATCAAAAAAATAGTGCAAAAACTCAATTTTTTGGATTACACATAAAGTTCCCTTTAAGGGTGCCGATAACACTGGCATAGCAATTTATTACAAAAGGGAAGTCATGTTTAACCGAATGAAAATAGTGACGGGGCTAATCTCAGTCATCATATTATTTGGTGCTCTGCAATTTATCTCCGGGGGACTGTTCTTTAATGGTTTAAAGAACGATACAGAAGCCTTTGATTTATTGGATAAAATGCGGCAGCAGCAAAAGTTATTGGATGAAAGCTGGATCAACCTGCTGCAAGCCCGTAATAACCTGAACCGTGTTGGCATCATCTATATGATGAAAGAACGCGATCTTGAGGGTACTTACCAAATTGATGATGTTCTGGCTGAATCTAAAGTCAATTTAGCTCGTGGGGAACGCCGCTTCGAGCAATTTGAACAGCTCAAAAAATTGCCCATACATGATCCAGACCATCTCCAACGTTTAAAACAAACTCATCATGAATATCTTAACGCGCTCAAAGAGTTGGATGGGTTTCTGGCAAAAAAACAGTATAAAGAATTTTTTGCCCAGAAAACCACCGACTATCAGAACGCTTTTAATGTGGAATACGACTACTATCTGAACCAGGATCAAAAACTGTATGATGAAGTGGCGCGCGAAGCAGATATCGCTTATCGCAATATCATCATTAGCTTAATCTCTGTGTTTGTGCTGTTGATTTTGGTTATGGCAGTAAGCTGGATTAGCTTGCGTAAAGCATTGATCAATCCATTGAATAAATTACTGGAAAATATTAAAGCCTTCTCGAAAGGTGACTTGACCCAAACCATCAATGTGTCCGGTACCAATGAAATGGGCATGCTGGCGGTTGGCTTGAGGCATATGCAGGACGAGCTGATCCATACCGTCAGAAGTGTTCATCAGAGTACGGAAACCATCTATACCGGCACCAGCGAAATTGCCGCGGGTAACAACGATCTTTCTTCTCGTACAGAACAGCAGGTGGCTTCGCTGGAGGAAACCGCTGCCAGCATGGAACAGTTGACTGCAACGGTAAAACAGAATGCTGACAATGCCCGTCAAGCGAGCAATTTGGCTGACAATGCCTCCGATATCGCCCGTCAGGGAGGTAAAGTGGTGGCGAATGTGGTGCAAACCATGCATGACATTGCTGACAGTTCCCGCAAAATTTCTGATATCACCGGTGTGATTGATGCCATTGCCTTCCAGACCAATATTCTTGCCCTTAACGCTGCGGTAGAAGCTGCTCGTGCAGGTGAGCATGGCCGCGGTTTTGCGGTGGTTGCCGGCGAAGTTCGCAATTTGGCACAACGCAGTGCGGAAGCGGCCAAAGAAATCAAATCCCTGATTGAAGACTCTGTGGATCGTACTAACACCGGTTCTGTGCTGGTGGAAAGTGCCGGCGAAACGATGAATAAAATTGTCGATTCTGTGACCCGCGTGACTGACATCATGGGGGAAATTGCATCGGCTTCTGATGAACAAAGTAGAGGAATTACTCAAGTTGGTGTCGCTATTTCTGAAATGGATAGAGTTACACAACAGAATGCGTCACTGGTTGAACAGTCTGCGGCCGCAGCAGCGGCACTGGAAGAGCAGGCCATGATCTTGACCAAAGCAGTCTCGTTGTTCCAGCTACCGGAGCAGGCCGAAAGGAAGCAGTCTGAAAAAAGAAAACATGAAGTTTTATCGACGATAAAATCGCCGACTCCTCCAGCTAATAAAACGAATCCTCCTGTGCTGAAGAAAGGCAGCAATGTGGAAGACCCCTCTAATTGGGAAACATTCTAAAAAATAATAGCGATAACCACGGCTGCATAATGCAGCCGTTAAACGAGGTGATTACATGTTAGGCAGGCTTCGCATATCAACCAGTTTATATCTATTACTCATGATGTTTTGTGTTATGCAAATTATTTCGAGCGGCTTGTCTCTGGGAATAATTCATACAGACCAGTCATATATTGAAAGAATTGATTTGGGAACTAAACGAAGAGATACCCTTGGATTGAGCTGGGCAGCAATGCTGCAAACGCGTAACACTCTCAACAAAATTGCCATTGGCCAAAAAGTGGGTCAGTCGCAGGATCAGATCGACGCGATGGAAGCGTTGCTCAAAAGCTCATTGAATGAAGCTGAAAGGAATTTCGCACAGTTCAGTGCGTTACCTCAGATAGAAAAGAATGACCAAAGTGTCGCCTTATTGGCTGCGGTTGAGCGTTCTTACCAAGAATATTTTAATGCGTTGAAAGAGCTGAAAACGTATCTTTATGAAGGGAACTTCCAAGCATTTCTTGATCAGCCAACAGAAAATTACCAGCGCCAGCTAGAAGTCGCATACAACAATTACATGCAATATCTCGGCCTTAACATCAGCACAGCGGTTTCCGATGGCGCTTTTTACTATAAAGTTTCCATCGCCATGTTTTTTGGTTCTATCCTGATGGTATTTGTTGTTTCGGCAACAGCGCACTGGTGGATGCGACGTAATCTGCTCCGGCCGTTTGACAATATGCGAGCCTGTTTTCAGGACGTGGCAGAAGGCCGCCTGAATAAAGAAATTGCTGTCACAACCAGTGACGAAATTGGCGATATATTCAGAAAACTGCGCGACATGCAAAAATCACTGATCAAATCGATCTCTTCCGTGCGGGACAACACCAATCAAATGTATGCCGGTATTCAGGAAATCTCACAGGGCAATACCGACCTATCATCGCGCACTGAAGAACAGGCTGCGTCGCTGGAAGAAACCGCTGCCAGCATGGAAGAGCTGACTGTTACTGTCAAACAGAACGCTGAAAACGCACGTCAGGCCAGTGAACTGGCAGTATCTGCTTCCCAGACGGCTTCGAAAGGTGGTGAATTGACCGTCAGCGTGGTGGCCACTATGGATGAAATTGCCAACAGTTCGAAGAAAATCAGCGCCATTATCAGTGTCATTGATGGCATAGCCTTCCAAACCAATATCCTGGCATTAAATGCGGCGGTTGAAGCAGCGCGTGCCGGTGAGCAGGGACGTGGGTTCTCTGTCGTGGCGGGCGAAGTGCGTGACTTGGCGCAACGCAGTGCTGAGGCGGCGAAAGAAATCAAAACCCTGATCGATGAATCTGTCCATCGAGTTAACCAAGGTTCTGAGCTAGTTAATAACGCCGGGAACACCATGGATGAATTAGTCAAATCAGTGAACCAAGTCACTGAACTGATGGCTGAAATTGCAGCCGCTTCTGATGAACAAAGCCGTGGTATTCATCAGGTTGCCCAAGCTGTCAGCCAGATGGATCAAGTCACACAGCAAAATGCGGCATTGGTGGAACAATCTGCGGCCGCCGCCGCTGCGCTTGAAGATAAGGCCGACACATTAGTGAAAACCGTTGCTTTATTTGAACTGCCTGAAGGCTTAGACAATGAGTATGACCATCAGACATCCTCTGCTTCAAAAATGACCGATGAGTATATCGCAAGTCAAAACCGCTGAGGTCAGATGAAATCCAATTTAGCAGCCTCAGATACTGATGCTATTTCACCGCTGAACTTTATGTTTCAGCGGCATATTTTGTCGGATGCGCAATTTGAGCGCATCTGCCAGTTTATCTATCAACGGGCTGGTATTGTACTGGCCAAAAATAAACGTGAAATGGTTTACAACCGTCTGGTCAGGCGCTTGCGTGTACTGGGAATCAATGATTTTGGTCAATACCTGTCGATTCTGGAACAGAATATTCATAGCAAAGAATGGGAATTATTCATCAATGCATTGACCACCAATCTCACGGCGTTTTTCAGGGAAGCTCATCATTTTCCCATTTTGGCGGCGCATGCTAGTAGAAAAAACGGAGGCACATACCGCGTTTGGAGCGCAGCCGCTTCGACGGGGGAAGAACCGTATTCTATCGCCATGACCTTGTGTGATGCATTGGGGCATCGGACAAATCGGATAAAAATCATTGGCAGCGATATTGATACTCATGTACTGGAAAAAGCCCGTCAGGGAGTATATCGACTGGAAGAATTACAGCACATGAGTGATAGCCAAAAGAAAAAGTATTTTTTCAAAGGCATTGGTCTTTTTGAAGGATATGCCAGAGTGCGTCCTGCACTGGCTGAACTGGTTAACTTTCAGCACTTGAATCTATTGGATTCTGACTGGGCGCTCGAGGGTAAGTTTGATGCGATATTTTGTCGTAATGTCATGATTTATTTTGACAAAAAGACGCAGGAAAGAATTTTGCGTTGTTTTGTCAATTTCTTAAAACCGGATGGTTTGCTCTTTGCGGGGCATTCCGAAAACGTCACTCAAATCAGCCGAGAGTTCTACTTGCAAGGACAGACCGTTTACGGTGTAGGTCGTCGGGCAGGGAGGGGTCATGAATAAAATAACTGTACTGTGTGTGGATGATTCGGCGCTGATGCGCCAGATCATGCGGGAAATAATCAATAGCCACCCAGATATGGAGGTGGTGGACTGCGCGCCAGATCCGTTTGTTGCCCGTGATTTAATAAAAAAACACAACCCTCAGGTATTAACATTAGATGTTGAGATGCCACGCATGGACGGCATTGATTTTCTTGAAAAATTAATGCGTTTGCGTCCCATGCCGGTTGTGATGGTTTCGTCTCTGACGGCGAAAGGATCAGAAATTACATTGAAAGCACTGGAGTTGGGGGCGGTTGATTTTGTGACCAAGCCGCAACTGGGCCTTCGCGAAGGAATGCTGGCCTATAGTGAGCTGATTGCCGAAAAAATCCGCGCTGCGGCACAGGCAAAAATCAGTACCATGCCGTCCAGTCCTGTGATTGCTACCCCATTGAATTTCAAGCCACTATTATCCAGCGAAAAACTGATCGCAGTCGGCGCTTCGACAGGGGGAACAGAGGCAATAAAAAACTTGTTGCAACCTTTGCCTGTCACCAGCCCGGCGTTACTGATCACCCAGCATATGCCGCCGGGTTTTACACGTTCATTTGCAGAAAGGCTCAATAAATTAAGCCAGATCACCGTTAAAGAGGCCGAGAATGGTGAGCGGGTTCTGCCGGGGCATGCTTACATCGCTCCGGGGGATCACCATATGGAACTGTGCCGTAGCGGAGCCAATTATCAAATCATGACTAACCGCGCCCCGCCGGTTAATCGTCATCGTCCTTCCGTTGATGTGCTGTTCCGCTCCGTTGCCAAATATGCGGGACGCAATGCCGTTGGTGTCATCTTGACCGGAATGGGCAGTGATGGTGCTGCCGGCCTGCTGGAAATGAAACAGGCGGGTGCTTATACGCTGGCACAGAGTGAAGCAAGCTGCGTAGTTTTTGGTATGCCACGAGCGGCGATCCAGCTGGGAGCTATTGATGACATTATGGATATTCAAAAAATCAGTAAAGCGATGCTGGCCAAAATCAGCGCAGGGCAATCGATTCGTATTTAGTTGTTGTTATTTGATGTTAACTTTTGCGGCACTGTGCTGCCGGATGAATGAAATTCCAAGGAGTTTTTATGGCAAGTAAGGATCTGAGATTTCTGGTTGTCGATGATTTTGCAACTATGCGTCGCATTGTACGCAATTTATTGAAGGAACTGGGCTTCAACAACGTTGATGAAGCTCAGGATGGAGCCGAAGCGCTGACTAAGCTTCGCACAGCTGAATTTGATTTTGTGATTTCTGACTGGAATATGCCCAATATTGATGGTCTCGAATTGCTGAAAATAATTCGCAGTGAAGAAAAGCTGGCGGCCTTACCCGTCCTGATGGTAACGGCAGAGGCGAAGAAAGAAAACATTATTGCAGCAGCACAGGCCGGAGCCAGCGGTTACGTTGTGAAACCGTTTACTGCGGCGATTTTGGAAGAGAAACTCAATAAAATATTTGAAAAATTGGGGCTCTAAGGAGACAAAATGAGTGAAAATCCAGTCATGCCGAGAGATGAGGCGGTTACTACCAGTGAAATAATCAGTCGTATTGGGCAGTTAACGAGAATGCTGCGCGATAGTCTGCGTGAACTGGGGTTAGATCAAACCATTGCTCAGGCGGCCGAAGCGATCCCTGATGCGAGGGAGCGATTGAATTACGTTGTCCAGATGACGGCACAGGCGGCTGAAAGGGTACTGAACTGCGTTGAAGAGGCGCAGCCCCGCCAGAATGAATTGGAATCTTCTGCAAAATCCTTGACCCAGCGCTGGGATGAGTGGTTTGCAAACCCGAACAATCTGGAACTGACAGAGGCTCGCTCACTGGTGACAGATACGAGAGATTATCTCAATCTCGTACCTGAACATGTCTCATTTACCAATACTCAATTGCTTGAGATCATGATGGCGCAAGACTTTCAGGATCTGACAGGGCAGGTCATCAAACGGATGATGGAAGTCATTCAGGAGCTGGAAAAACAATTGGTCATGGTGTTAATGGAAAATATGCCTTCTGACCAGATGGCCAAAGCGAAAAAAGAGAACGACAGCCTTCTTAACGGCCCTCAGGTTAATCAGAATGGAGCTGGTGTTATTGCCAACCAAGCGCAGGTTGATGATTTATTGGATAGTTTAGGTTTTTGATAACGAATGACGGGACTTTATAACGAATAGCACATTTATTGTTTGATCAGGTTTGGGCGGGTCTGCGGGCTGGCCCAAACTTCTGTCTTCAACCAATTATCCCTCGGTGTATTAATCAAATGGGGAAGAAACTACCTGCTTTTATCTTCTCATCTTAATATTCTTATCATGTTTTTTCCTTATCAGCGGCTTTAATGCAGGACTACTTGTTCATGCGCAGCACGGAGGCGGCGTTTTCCAGTAGCCCTGCCAGCCGACAGTTTTCAGCGCTGGGTAAAATGGCCTTTGTGTCGTGATGATAATGCCGATTTCCGCCTAACATTTCTGCCTAACAATGCTAACTTAATCCGTGACTTTACAGCTCACATCCACGTAGGAGCGGATGCGCCCACTGATCACATTGCGATAGAAGGCGAAATAGGAGGTTTCTACCACTTGCAGTTGCGGTTTGATCAGTTCATTGAGTTTTTTCACATGGCACATCGGCACACCCTGGTGGAAATGATGTGCGGTGTGGGTGTGATTACCGTTCACGTACCATGCGATGAGCCAGTTAGTGCTGATAGTACGGGTATTTTTCAGTACGTCTGGTGAGCTCTGTGTGTCCAGCCCGTAGTGTTCCGGCATTTCGATCATAAAGTGTGCGCCTTCGGCGATCACCAGCGTCGGTAGCCACCAAGCCAAAGCAAATAGCCAGGTTTGGAAGTACACCGATGCCACCACACTCAAGATGAACATCAGCATATAGAACACATATTCCTGTTTGATATCGCGCTGAGCTTGTTCCTTGTGCACCCCGGAGATCGATTTACCGGTGAAGGCAGCACCGAGGATATTGAACACACGGCGATAGCGGTTGAGATCAAAGAATGCGATAGCAAAGCCTTTTGGCGAAGCCAGATCGTTGAAGCGGTAGTCGAAGTGCTCCACATTTTGCTCAGTGCCGAGATAGGCGTGGTGGCGCAGATGGTCGTAACGGTAGTGCGAATGGGAGTTGAACATGAATAGCCCGACCAGCACGCCGAACAGACGATTGAGTTTGGCCGACTTGAAGGCGTGGTCGTGCAGGCATTCGTGCTGTAGTTCAACCAAATGGGGGTAGATCAAGCCACTGAGCAGCATGCCGCCGATGGCCGCCAGAATGGAACCGATGGTGACCGGAGTGTTCAGCGCATACCCGACGCCATACCATCCTAGGGCGATTAGCGCAAAGGCGAAGACAATTTTGCTGATGAATAGGGCAGGACGTTTGACAAAATATTCACGTGGCAGGCGGCGGCGCAGATCTTTGCCTTTGCTCGGAGCCAGTTGGACGTCGGCGCTGCCTTCCAAATCACCCGCCCGCAAGTCGGAAACAGAGGTATCGTTCAAGTTCATATTGCTTCCTTAAATGAAAGTAATGTCAGACCAAGAGGATTCAAAACTAGCAACCTCACTTTTCAGCGCCCAGGACTCTGCCACTGTGGAGATTTCCCTTTGGCAGGGTGTATTGTTGCCCCCTGTGGCGCTGAAAAATTCAGAATTGCCTTAACGGCAGAGCGCGTTTGTTTTGTGTCATCTGTTCCTGCGTACTAAGAAAAACTTAGCCCTGCGGGATGCCATTTAAATAATAACAAACGTATTACATTATTTTCACTTCCTTTTATAAAGCAGAATATTATAAAAAGACATATTCTTTGTTTGAAAAATAGACATCTTTTTTTGTTAAAGTCGTTTTAATTAATAATCATCCTGATCAGGAGCTTTTAGAAAAGTATCTGTCGGGTAATTTTTGGGGGTTTTGCTCTTAGCTACCATACCTTTATTGTTCATCGATGGTTACTTGCCGATATCCTTCACAGTGGAGCAGGGAAAGTCAGCCATGTCGGTGGTGGCAGTAAAGGTTCTGTTTTATTTAGGAGTTTGTTGAAGCATTTCCAGTTTCTGGAGGAAAGCATGGAATAAATAAAATGTAGCGATATTGGGAATAGTTACCTAATGTGTGAAGTTCATCAAAATAGCAGACATAAAAAAATGAATAATGGTCATACCGCGTAAATCGAAAGTCTAACAGAATGTATAAATGCGGTTAAATATTTTTTAAAAATAGAAGTTACTGATTCCATTAATATATTGTAATTCATCTATTGCAATTAATAAAATGGATGAATAATTTTGTTTATTAATGTAAATTCATGTTGATTCAATAAAATATATTGTAAATGTTAATAGAGTATTTCATTAAACATCTCTTAGGTAATAAAAAATATAACATAAAAACAGTGTGATTTTGAGGTATTTATTTGTAATTAAAGGTATTTTTAAATAGTATTGTTACTGTTTTTGAAGAGCGTATTAAAGATTATTGAAATGTACAGTGTAAATTATATATAATTGATTTAACTAATAATTATTGTCTATTTATTAATTTATAATCATTCTATACATTTTTTTGGGATTATAATCCATGACGGGATTTTTAGACGTATTATATAAAATTATCCATAAATAAACCATGTTAATGGTATTCTATTGGAGTTCATCGTGGCATAAATACATTTTTCAATTATTTTACAGAGAGTATAGAGGTATCCTTATGTACAATATAGAAAATATATTAATTAGACTTAATAGGGAAAGTCCCCAGGAACCGATGACATTGGCTCATATTATGCCAATCTCATTTTCAGCATTTAGGAAAGAAGTCAAAGATACGCTGAATTGGGGAGAAAGCCATCACCTGTATCTAGCCGCCAAGAAAGCCGAAAAAGAAAACAGGATTTTTGAAGCACGTTTATTATCCCGCGCCAATCCGCAGTTAAGGGGGGCTGTTCGTCTCGGCATTCAGCAACTCTCGCAGCGGCAAAGTTACGATACGCTATTTGGCGGTCGGTCGGGTAAGTATGTATTACCCGGCTCTGTCGCCTCTATGTTCTCGCCGGCAGCCTACCTGACAGAGCTGTACCGGGAATCCAGACACCTGCATTCAGAATCGTCCATCTACCATCTTGATAAGCGCCGCCCTGATTTGCAAAGCATAATGTTGACGCAGGAAAACCAAGATCAAACACTCTCCACACTTGAACTATCAAATGACATTCTCTTTGATGGCATAAAAAATAAGAAAAAACTCAACAAAAATGAAGACGTACTGAAAATGTTGTCTGATTGGCGTTTGAGTGGAAATACGCCTTATCATCAACCCTTTGAAACCCTATCTAACATTGTCTCCCAGCTTGATCCTCAGCTCAGTCAGGTTAGTCAGTCGCCAAAAGTGATTGGTTTATTGTCCCCGGTCAGCCTATTGGGGATATCAAGTCAAATTTCACCAGAACTGTATAAAATCCTGACGGAAGAAATTACGGCTGAGAATGCGCAAGACATGTATAAGAAAAATTTCGGTGACTTGCCGATTTCTGCACTGTCTAATCCTAACTATTTGATGAAATATTATGATATTGATGCAGATACTCTCCGTGCTGTAATGGGTATCTATGGATCAGGCCAAAACGATGATGAACCCGGATTCATCAGCGATCAGACCATAGTGACTTACCTTGATGATAAAAATTCTTTCGTTACTTACTTGATTACTCGCACTAAAGGCGATACTTATGACTGGCAGGTTAATTTTATCGAAGCCATTCCCACAAAAGATGGCAAATTAAAATATTGGTATAATTTTAAAGCTCAGGCTACAGGTGCAGTTTCCACCAAAATTTCGCTGAATGAACATATTATCCTCGACAAACCTGATTGGCTGCCGGAGCTCAATAAAACTTATTCAGGTATCGTTGATTTCCCCGGTAATGTTGATAGAAAGAAATTTACTCTGAAATTCGAAAGAGCAGCCTCTGGCAGTGGAGGTAGTTTTAATACGGATGCGACATTCTCAATTGAAACGGCATTACCTCAACTCTTTTTCCTGAAATTGAATAAAGTTATTCGCCTTTACAAAAAAACCGGTATCACGCTGGAACAAATTGAAACTGCTGTGGATTCAGATAATGCCCAACAACAAATAACCGAAACAGTTCTGAAAAAGATATTTTATACAACCTACTATATTAATAGGTATCATTTGAGTTTCAATGATGCACTGGTGTTATGTAATGCTGCAATATCTCAGCACAGCTATAATGATCAGCCTTCTCATTTTGATCTTATTTTTAATAACCCGCCATTGAATGGAAGCTATTACCAATTGGGTGGGGATAAAATTCAAGTTGATCCAGATCAGGCAGATTATGAACAATATAATCAACGGCGTGAAATGCTCAAGCACGCGTTGAAAGTTAATGACAGTGAATTATTCACGCTATCTAAGATTCTGGATCAAAAAAATACGTCAGGTATCGACAATAACCTTGCTACGGATTTATCTGCGCTGTACCGCGTGCGAATGCTTTCTTACATTCACCAACTTTCTATCAATGAATTGGCTATCCTGTTAAAACTCTCTCCATATGCTGAAATGACTTTTAACAATATCAGTACGGAAGCGTTAATCGAAGTCATTGAATATCTTTACAGTATCACTCAGTGGTTACAGACACAGAAAATCAGCGTTTATACCCTGTATATGATGACGACCACAACCTACAGTACAGTTTTATCACCCGATATTAACAATCTGATCGAGACGCTACGGGCGGGAATGCAGAACAAAACCGTACCAGACGATCAACTTATCAAGACCTTGGCACCCTTCATTGCAGCAGCACTGAAACTTTCTTCGGCATTTGTGGCTGAGTCAATCCTGATATGGATCAACAAGATCAAACCCAATGGCATGGATGTCACCGCCTTCTGGAAATCCATTGAACCTGTAAAAGATCCGATTAAGCCGGACAGCATGGTATTTTGTCAGGTGCTGGGGCAGTTGGCATTGATTTATTTAGCCACGCAACTAACGGAAAATGCTCTGAATCTGGCGGTGACAACTAAAGTTATCATCGGTCACTCCGGCAGCATCGATCATCTGGGCAAAGATACTGAGACGGTGAGACAGCTTAGCCGTTTTGCGGGATGGTGTAATTCACTGGCCAGCAATACAGACACAGTACTGACAGCTCTGCAAAGTAACAACTTGGATAGTACTATTCTGGCGAGCGCCATGAGGATGGATGAGAGGCTGCTTTCAACCGCCAGTGAACAGGCCAATATTAATCACCAAGTTGCAGAAAAAGATAAGTATGCAGACTGGTCAGAAATAGACAGTGTTCTGCAATGGCTGGCAGTGGCCAATGTGATGAAAACCAGCCCGAATAAGATTAATGCTCTTCTCCAATTGGACTATCTGAAAGATCAGAATACTACAGAAGTTTCTTACGAAACATGGAGCCAATCGGCGGATATACTGGCGGCTGGGCTGAATAATAATCAGTCAGATATTCTGAAACAAGTCTTAGAGGAAGAAGCCAGTGCCGCATTAAGCCAATATTACATCCGTGAAGTTGTGGATAGTGCGGCTGAGGTGATAGATAGAAATGATCTGTATGGTTACCTGCTGATAGATAATCAAATCTCCGCACAGGTCGAAACGACACGGCTGGCTGAGGCCATTGCCAGTATCCAGCAATATATCAACCGTGCATTGAATGGCCGTGAGAGTACCCCTGCCACCGATGTCATGACAGGCCAGTTTTATCAGGATTGGGATCGTTATAACAAACGCTACAGCACATGGGCGGGTGTTTCCACGCTGGTTTACTATCCTGAAAACTATATCGATCCGACCATGCGTATCGGTCAGACCCACATGATGGATGAATTGCTGCAATCCGTCAGCCAGAGTCAACTCAGTGTTGATACCGTTGAAGATGCGTTTAAAACCTATCTGACCCGCTTTGAACAAATTGCCAACCTGACTGTCGTCAGTGGCTATCATGATAATGTGAACATTTCACAAGGGAACAGTTACCTTGTCGGTAAAGGGGAAACGGATGCCAACCAATATTATTGGCGCAAACTGGATCACAGCAAATCCCGTCAAGGCAAGATTGCCGCCAACGCGTGGAGTGAATGGGCAAAAATTGACAGCCCGGTTAATCCCTATCAGGGCTTAATTAAGCCGGTTATCTATAAATCCCGCCTGTATATTGTCTGGCTGGAAAAACGGGTGATTACTGTTTCAGAAAGCAAAGACGGCGCAATAACATCGAAAGATATCATTAAATATGAAATCAAAATCGCTCATATCAGACATGATGGCACATGGAATACGCCTATCACGTTAGATGTCAGCGATATCTTCAGCGCATATAAGGATGAAGACCTGGCCAATCTGGCTATGTATTGCTCTGAATATACGGGAGAAAGTACCTTACTCTTATTACTGTATGTCAAACAGGCTAATACGGCGGGAAACAAAGATCTCACAAAGACCAAAACAAAGGGGATGTATATTTACTCTGACATGACCACAAAAGTCATGATTGATAGTGAGATCGAAAATTATCAAAACAGCGTTTACCGAGAGTTCGATACATTGACCCAACGACGGTTAAATAACCGTTATGCGGCGAATTATGATTACCCGTCTTCCGTTGCAGTCAGTAGTGGTTACGAGTGGGGCGATTACTCCCTGAGTATGGTTTATGACAGTAAAATTGCCTCAATTGCTATCGAAACAGCCACTTCCTCTGAGATCAAATTGAAAATCGATGCCAACCTGCGGGTAATTTATAACGGGGTGGAAGGCAGGCAGCGTCACCAATGTGCCCTGATGCAAAGGTTTGGTCAGTTAGGTGATAAATTTATTGTTTACGAAGATCTGAGAATTGACAGAGAGAATCAGAGTGCAGGCAATAACAATCTCTTTTATCCCGTTTATCAATACAGTGGCAATGTCAGTAAATTGTCAAAAGGGCGTTTATTAGTTTATAGAGAAAGTTCATCATCTTATGTCAAGGCAGATATTGGGTCAGGGCACGATCCGCTCATTAATGAAAATGCTCAAAAACCTTATGGTTATGTTGAAGACAGCAAAAATGACCCTGCTGCGCTGAAAAATAACATGACACTGACGGATAACGCGGGTATTTCTACGAAGGTTGCATCACCAATAGATATCGATACTGCTGTAACGCCTGCAAATATCACGATTAAGGCCAGTGCAGGCAGCAGTAAACCTGTAGTATTTAACGCAGAAACATCTGTCACAAATAAGCCCAATAACAGTCTGGAAGAAATGATCTATAACTTCCATGATATGGAATTCACTATCCCACTGACAGAATTTAAGGACAACCAAGTCGAGGTGGAGATAGAGCTGACCGGGAAAACGGATGATGGCCGGGTTCTGGGAAGTGAAACTTTTAATTTTACCGTTATCCAGAAAATTCTGAATGAACAGTCAGGGTTGCTGACGCTCAATACGGCTGCGTCTAAAGCCCAATATCTGCAATGGGGGCCTTACCGTACCCGCATTAATACCTTATTTGCCAAAAATATGGTGGAACGGGCAGAAACGGGCATTGATACCCTGCTGACAATGGATACCCAACAACTGCCTGAACCTAAAATGGGGGATGGGGGGTATATTAGTGTCACCTTACCCAAATATGATCCAGATAAGCACGGTAGTACCAGAAACGCCGCGGTTACACTTTATCAGAAAAAAGATGGTGCAGACTCAACAACGCATTACGACTTCTGGGACGGGTCGTTAACAGATGCAGAACAAACCATCAAACTGTTTATTCCATTAACTAGCACGAAAGAACCTTTCTATAACACGATTGATTTTCCATCTTCAATAAGTGACGGGCTTCAAGTTTTTCTAAAAAGCGCTAAGGAAGGTTTGCTGGCCGGAACCTTAAAAACAGCGTTTACTCCATCTGAGGAGAAGAAGGCCAATATTATCTTCACGGAATATACCCCTGTTTCGGGTACGTCACCTATGAAGGTTGAACTACTGTCCAAATATTATGATCAGCCGATGGATTTTAACGGTGCCAACTCCCTCTACTTCTGGGAATTGTTCTATTACAGCCCAATGCTAGTAGCGCAGCGCTTGTTGCAGGAACAAAATTTTGATGAAGCCAATCATTGGCTGAAATATGTTTACAGCCCTGAGGGCTATATCGTCAAAGGTGAGATTGCGCCGTATCATTGGAATTGCCGGCCACTGGAAGAAGATACTTCGTGGAACCCTGACCCGCTGGATTCCACAGACCCCGATGCCGTCGCCCAAGATGATCCGATGCACTATAAAGTCTCTACCTTTATGCGGATGCTCGATCTGCTGATTGCCCGTGGTGATAAGGCTTACCGCCAGCTTGAGCGGGATACTCTGAATGAAGCCAAGCTCTGGTATATACAGGCACTGAATTTATTGGGGGATGAGCAGTTTGTGGCGCTGGATGGCAACTGGTCTGAGCCCACGTTGGAAACCGCAGCGGATAAGACGGTGGAACAGGATTATCAGCATGCGCTGATGTTAATTCGTCTGGTACAGCCCGCCGAATATAGCGCTAACTCACTGACCAAATTATTCTTGCCTCAACAAAATGACAAACTGAACGGCTACTGGCAAACATTGAAGCAGCGCTTGTATAACCTGCGTCATAATCTCACCATTGATGGCCTGCCGCTGTCACTGCCCATTTACGCCAAACCTGCCGATCCTAAAGCCTTGTTGAGTGCGGTGGTGAATGCTTCCCAGGGAGGCACGGATCTGCCAAACCCGGAAATGCCACTTCATCGTTTCCCCATCATGTTGGATAACGCCAAGAGCATAGTCAGTCAACTGATTCAGTTTGGTTCTACCTTGCAGGGGATCATTGAACGTCAGGATGCAGAAGCGCTCAACGAATTGCTGCAAAATCAAGCGCGTGAACTGACGCTGATCAGCATTCAGATGCAGAATAAAACGCTGGAAGAATTGGATGCGGAAAAAGAAGTACTGAAACAATCCCGACAAGGGGCACAATCACGTTTTGACAGCTATAGCAATCTGTACGATGAAAATATCAACGCGGGCGAAATAACTGCTATGGATTTGCGTACGACTGCCAGCGCGATAAGTACTGCGCTGGAAGCCGCTAAATTGGCAGAGGCCGGTGCCGATATGTTCCCAAATATCTTCGGTCTTGCTGGTGGTGGCAGCCGATGGGGAGCTATCCCCGGCGCACTTGCTTCTGTGATGGGCTTTACCGCCAGCACACTCAATACGACAGCCGAACTGACCACACAGTCTGAAATTTACCGCCGCCGCCGTCAGGAGTGGGAAATTCAGCGTAACAATGCAGATCATGAAGTTAAGCAGATTGACGCTCAATTGAAATCACTGGAAATCCGGCGTGAAGCGGCAGAAATGCAGAAAACCTATCTGGAAACCCAGCAGGCTCAGACACAGGCACAATTGGAATTCCTGCAACGTAAATTCAGTAACAGAGCGTTGTACAACTGGATGCGTGGTCGTCTGGCAGCCATTTACTTCCAGTTCTATGATCTTGCTACCTCCCGTTGTCTGATGGCACAGAAAGCCTACCAGTGGGAAACCAATGATGAAGCAGCCAGCTTTATCAAATCGGGGGCATGGCAGGGAACCTATGCGGGCCTGCTCGCCGGCGAGTCTCTGATACTGAACCTTGTCCAGATGGAAGATGCCTTCATGAAAAAAGATGAACGGGCATTGGAAATCACGCGTACCGTTTCGTTGGCTGAGGTTTACCGTTCTCTGCCTGATGCCGATAAATTCATACTTCCTGACGCAGTTGCCGCTTTATTGAAAAGCCCGGAGAAAACATTCGGGAAAGATCAGAACATACTAAAAATTGAGACGAATCAACTGGAAGCATCCGTCAATCTGGCGGGTCTCAACATTTGGGGAGATTACCCGGAACAACTTGGCGCGGCTCGTCGCATCAAACAAGTCAGTGTTTCCCTGCCGGCCTTGCTTGGGCCGTATCAGGATGTACAGGCCATCTTGAGCTATAGCGGTGACATGAAGGGCATTCCCAAAGGTTGCAGTGCTATCGCGGTATCCAATGGTATGAATGATAGCGGGCAATTCCAGTTGGATTTCAACGACACAAAATACTTGCCATTTGAAGGGATCAATATTCCGAAAGATGGAGATAAAAGTGCACTGGTGCTGAGTTTTCCCAATGCGAACGCTAAACAGAAAACGATGCTGCTCAGTTTGAGCGATATCATTCTGCACATTCGTTACACCATTCGCAAATAATTGCTTACTTACTGCAAACAGGCTCCCTGCGGGGGAGCCTGAAGGAGCATGATGATATGAAACAAGATTCACAGGACATAACAGTAACACAGTTGTCTCTGCCCAAAGGGGGCGGTGCGATCAGTGGCATGGGCGAAGTTATCAGCAATGCAGGGCCGGATGGGATGGCTTCGCTTTCCGTGCCTTTGCCCATATCTGCTGGTCGAGGAAGCGCACCGGGTTTATCCCTGAATTATAGTAGCGGAGCAGGCAACGGGCCATTTGGTATTGGCTGGCAATCCAATACCATGACTATCAGCCGCCGTACTCAACATGGCGTACCTCAATATCACGGCGAAGATACTTTTTTATGCCCGATGGGAGAAGTGATGGCGGTTGCCGTCAATCAGAGCGGGCAACCCGATGTGCGTAAAACCGATAAACTATTAGGCGGGCAACTGCCTGTTACTTACACCGTTACGCGTCATCAGCCCAGAAATATTCAGCACTTCAGCAAACTTGAATACTGGCAGCCCCCAACGGATGTGGAAACTACGCCTTTTTGGTTAATGTATTCCCCCGATGGACAAATTCATATTTTTGGGAAAACTGGGCAGGCTCAGATCGCTAACCCAGCAGAGACGTCGCAGATTGCCCAATGGCTATTGGAAGAAACCGTAACACCAACGGGAGAACACATTTATTACCGGTATCGGGCAGAAGACGATATCGGTTGTGATGACAGCGAGAAAAATTCCCATCTTAATGCCAGTGCTCAACGTTATTTAATTCAGGTGAACTACGGCAATATTACGCCTGAATCCAGCCTGCTTGTGTTGAATAATACGCCACCTGCTGATAACGAATGGCTATTCCATTTGGTATTTGATTATGGTGAACGAGCGCAGGAAATAAACCCGGTTCCTCCTTTCAAGGCACCTTCAAGCAACTGGAAAATACGCCCAGACCGTTTCTCCCGCTTTGAATATGGTTTTGAGGTGCGAACCCGCCGCCTGTGCCAACAAATTCTGATGTTCCATCGCCTGAAATCCCTTACAGGAGAACAGATTGACGGAGAAGAAACTCCTGCCTTGGTTGCCCGTTTGCTTCTCAGTTATGACCTGAACGACAGCGTGACAACCCTGACCGCCATTCGGCAAATGGCGTATGAAACTGACGCAACCTTAGTCGCTTTACCGCCACTGGAGTTTGACTATCAGCGCTTTGAGGTAAAAGTTGCGCAAAAATGGCAAGAGATGCCTCAATTGGCTGGATTGAATGCCCAGCAGCCTTACCAACTCGTCGATCTCTATGGTGAAGGTATTTCCGGCATCCTGTATCAGGACCGACCCGGAGCATGGTGGTATCAGGCACCGATCCGTCAGAAAAACGTTGAAGATATTAACGCTGTCACCTATAGCCCAATAAACCCCTTACCTAAGATCCCCAGCCAGCAGGACAGAGCAACGTTGATGGATATCGACGGTGATGGACATCTGGATTGGGTTATCACTGGCGCAGGCATTCAGGGGCGGCACAGTATGCAGCCGAATGGCGAATGGACACACTTTATTCCCATTTCTGCACTGCCAACAGAATATTTTCATCCACAGGCACAACTGGCGGATCTGGTGGGGGCGGGGTTATCTGATTTAGCGCTGATTGGCCCCAGAAGTGTGCGTTTATATGCCAATGACCGGGGAAACTGGAAAACGGGTATCAATGTTATGCCACCTGATGGTGTGAATTTGCCGATATTCGGTGGTGATGCCAGCAGTCTGGTCGCATTTTCTGACATGTTGGGATCGGGACAGCAGCATTTGGTGGAAATTGCCGCTCAGAGCGTCAAATGCTGGCCGAATCTAGGCCATGGCCGTTTTGGTGCGGCTATTTTGCTACCGGGGTTTAGCCAGCCGGATGGAACATTCAATGCTAACCAAGTTTTTCTGGCAGATATAGATGGTTCTGGCACCGCCGACATCATCTATGCACACAGTAAGTATCTGGATATTTACCTGAATGAAAGCGGCAACCGTTTTAGTGCCCCTATTCAGCTTGCTTTGCCGGAAGGGGTGATGTTTGACAATACCTGTCAGTTACAGGTGTCGGATATTCAAGGATTGGGCGCTGCCAGCATTGTACTGACCGTACCTCATATGACACCGCGCCATTGGCGTTATGATTTTACTTACAATAAACCTTGGCTACTCAATGTCATCAACAACAATCGTGGCGCAGAAACCACTTTGTTTTATCGTAGTTCCGCCCAATTCTGGCTGGATGAAAAAAATCAGATCGAAGAACCGGGGAAATTTGCAGCGAGTTATCTGCCTTTCCCCATACACTTGTTGTGGCGTAATGAGGTTCTTGATGAAATTACCGGTAATCGGCTGACTAAGGTCATGAATTATGCCCACGGTGCATGGGATGGCAGAGAAAGAGAATTTTGCGGATTTGGCCGTGTAACGCAAATTGATACCGACGAATTTGCCAAGGGAACCACAGAGAAAGCGCCGGATGAAAATATCTATCCTTCCCGTAGCATAAGCTGGTTTGCCACGGGTTTACCCGAAGTGGATTCTCAACTTCCGGCAGAATACTGGCGTGGTGACGATCAGGCATTTGCCGGCTTTACACCGCGCTTCACTCGCTATGAAAAAGCGGATGCAGGGCAAGCGGGGCAGGATACCCCGATTAAAGAACCGACCGAAACAGAAGCGTATTGGCTTAACCGCGCCATGAAAGGCCAGTTACTGCGCAGTGAAGTCTATGGTGACGACAAAACAGAAAAAGCTAAAATTCCGTACACCGTCACAGAAGCCCGCTGTCAAGTCAGATTAATTCCCAGCAATGACGAAGCCGCGCCGTCGTCTTGGACGTCGATCATTGAAAACCGCAGTTATCACTATGAGCGTATCGTCGTCGATCCGAGTTGCAAACAACAGGTCGTGCTCAAGGCGGATGAATATGGCTTCCCGCTGACAAAAGTGGATATCGCCTATCCACGGCGCAATAAACCGGCACAGAACCCCTATCCGGATTCGTTACCGGATACTCTGTTCGCCGATAGCTATGACGACCAGCAAAAACAGTTATATCTGACAAAACAGCAGCAGAGCTATTACCACCTGACCCAGCAGGATGATTGGGTGCTGGGTTTGACGGATAGCCGATACAGCGAAGTTTATCATTATGCGCAAACTGACGCGCAAAGTGACATCCCCAAGGCAGGGCTGACATTGGAAGACTTGCTGAAAGTTGACGGCCTGATAGGTAAAGACAAGACGTTTATCTATTTAGGACAGCAGCGAATTGCTTACGTGGGAGGAGATGCAGAAAAACCGACACGTCAAGTACGGGTGGCTTATACAGAAACCGCTGCTTTTGATGACAATGCGCTGCACGCCTTTGATGGCGTGATTGCCCCTGATGAACTGACGCAACAATTGCAGGCGGGTGGATACCTGCTCGTGCCGCAGATTTCTGATGTGGCAGGCAGTAGTGAAAAGGTATGGGTGGCTCGGCAGGGATACACCGAGTATGGCGATGCTGCTCAATTCTACCGGCCACTCACCCAGCGCAAAAGCTTGCTGACCGGAAAATATACCCTTAGTTGGGATACGCACTATTGTGTGGTGGTAAAAACCGAAGATGGTGCGGGAATGACCACACAAGCGAAATACGATTACCGCTTCCTGCTCCCGGCGCAATTGACAGATATCAATGACAATCAGCACATTGTGACATTCAATGCATTGGGGCAGGTGACTTCCAGCCGTTTCTGGGGCACAGAAAATGGCAAAATAAGCGGTTACTCTACGCCGGAGAATAAACCGTTCACAGTGCCGGATACCGTCGAAAAAGCCCTTGCCTTGAAACCGACGATCCCTGTTTCACAGTGCAACATTTATGTGCCGGATAGCTGGATGCGGCTTCTGCCCCAACAGTCTCTGACTGGCCAGCTAAAAGAGAGCGAAACCTTGTGGGACGCATTACACCGGGCGGGGGTGGTAACGGAAGACGGTTTAACCTGTGAACTGGCCTGCCGTCGTTGGCTCAACCGCCAGACACCGTCTTCAATGGAAGCCGTGACATTACAGCAAATCTTGGCTCAGACTCCACGACAACCTCCCCATGCCATGACGATCACGACAGATCGTTATGACAGCGATTCTCAGCAGCAACTTCGGCAGTCAATCGCATTGAGTGATGGTTTTGGCCGTGTATTGCAAAGCGCCCAACGCCATGAAGCAGGAGATGCGTGGCAGCGTGCAGAAGATGGCTCTTTGGTTGTCGATAGTGCAGGTAAGCCCGCTGTTGCCTATACCACAACGCGTTGGGCAGTATCAGGTCGCACAGAATACGACGGCAAAGGGCAGACGATCAGAACTTATCTACCCTATTATCTCAATGATTGGCGCTATGTCAGTGATGATAGCGCACGGGATGACCTGTACGCCGATACGCATTTTTACGATCCTCTGGGGCGTGAATATCAGGTAAAAACAGCGAAAGGCTTTTGGCGTGAAAACAGGTTTATGCCGTGGTTTATGGTCAATGAAGATGAAAATGACACAGCAGCTCGTTTAGCATCTTAGTAACTCGCTCAACCTTCCCTGTTATGCAGGCAGGGAAGGTTCAGATCGCATTTTAACGTCATCTTTTTTACATCCGATTCAGGCTGATTAGGAAAAAATACGATGAATGTTTTTAATCCAACTTTATATGCTGGTACACCGACTGTCACCGTCATGGACAATCGAGGGCTGCCAGTGCGGGATATTGCTTATCACCGTACAACAGCAGGAGAGCAGGCTGACACTCGCATCACCCGTCATCAATACAGTCCCCATAATTTTTTAATCGAGAGCATTGATCCACGTCTTTTTGATTTGCAATCCCAGAGCACCATAAAACCTAATTTCACCTACTGTCCTGCCTTGAAGGGTGATGTCCTACGGACAGAGAGTGTGGATGCCGGACAAACTGTCATTTTGAGTGACATCGAAGGTCGTCCGTTACTGAATATCAGTGCGATGGGTGTCGTCAAACACTGGCAATATGAAGATAATGCACTGCCGGGGCGCTTGCTCGCTGTCAGTGAACGGAAGAGTGAGGCTTCAACACCCCAAATTATTGAACGGTTTATTTGGTCGGGAAATAGCTCATCAGAAAAAGATCACAATCTGGCGGGAAAATATCTCCGTCATTATGATACCGCCGGATTGAACCATCTTAATTCTGTGTCTCTGACCAGCGTGGATCTCTCACAATCCCGTCAGTTATTACAGGATGATGTCACAGCAGATTGGAGCGGAAGTGACGAATCCCAGTGGAAGACGCGACTGAGCAACGACATATTCACAACTGAAATCACCGCTGATGCTGTGGGTAATTTATTGACCCAGAATGATGCCAAAAGCAACCGGCAACGGCTGGCCTATGATGTAGCAGGGCAGTTACAGGCAAGCTGGTTGACGATAAAAGGTCAGAATGAGCAGGTGATAGTTAAATCCCTGACTTACTCTGCTGCGGGGCAGAAATTGCGTGAAGAACAGGGTAACGGCGTTGTCACTGAATACCGCTATGAAGCACAAACCCGACGCTTGACAGGCATGACGACTTACCGTCAGTCAGATAAAAAAAGATTGCAGGATCTTGCCTATAACTATGATCCGGTCGGTAATCTCCTGAATATTCGCAATAATGCAGAGGCAACCCGTTTCTGGCGTAATCAGATAGTAGAACCAGAGAACCACTATGCTTATGACTCGCTTTATCAACTCATCAGTGCTAGTGGTCGAAAAATCGCCAGTATCGGTCAGCAGGGTAGCCGGCTTCCTGTGCCGATTATTCCTCTTCCTGCCAATGACGATGTTTATACTCGCTACACCCGCACATATCACTATGATCGCGGTGGAAATCTCTGCCAGATCCGGCATTGCGCTCCTGCTACAGATAATAAATACACCACAAAGATCACCGTATCGAATTGTAGTAATCGTGCAGTATGGGATACCTTGACCACAGATCCCGCCAAAGTGGATACCCTGTTTGATCGTGGAGGGCATCAACTTCAACTCCAGTCAGGCCAGACTTTATGCTGGAACTATCGGGGTGAACTACAGCAAATAACAAAGATACAGCGTGACGAAAAACCCGCAGATAAAGAGCGGTATCGCTATGGTGTTGGGGTTGCGCGGGTCGTGAAAATCAGTACACAGCAGGCGGGGGGAAGCAGTCATGTGCAGCGTGTTGTTTATCTGCCGGGGTTGGAACTGCGTACAACTCAGCATGATGCGACATTAGTCGAAGACTTACAGGTAATTATCATGGGTGAAGCGGGACGTGCTCAGGTACGCGTACTCCATTGGGAAATACCACCACCGGATAATCTGAACAATGACTCATTGCGTTACAGCTACGATAGTTTGATGGGTTCCAGTCAGCTTGAATTGGATGGAACAGGGCAGATTATCACGCAGGAAGAATACTACCCCTATGGAGGTACAGCGATATGGGCGGCAAGAAACCAGACCGAAGCCAATTACAAAACCATTCGCTACTCCGGCAAAGAGCGTGATGCGACGGGGCTTTATTACTACGGGCACCGTTATTATCAGCCGTGGCTAGGGCGCTGGTTGAGCGCAGATCCTGCCGGAACCGTGGACGGGTTGAATTTGTATCGAATGGTGAGGAATAACCCGATTACTTATACGGATGTTGGTGGCCTTGCGCCGATAGGCAGAGAGGTTAGTGAAGGGATTTATGAGCCTAAGTTGCGAGTTGGTGTTGAACGAGATGATCCAAATATCAGAGATTATGACCGGGTTTATCCTGATACGGCCAAGACAGAGATGATCGAAGCAACTGCGACCACAATTGCTCCCAGTCAAATGTTATCGGAGAATGCTTTTGCATCTGTACCTATATTGACAGATTTGTTTAACCCTCAAAGAGCAGGGCTTTCTCAAAAGACAACAGATATTGTATTAAACACACAAGGTGGAGGCGATTTAATCTTTACAGGCGTGAATATTAAAGGCAAGGGAAAAGAATTTAATGCATTAAAGATCGTTGATACTTATGGCGGAGAAATGCCTGATAGCAAAACCGCTATTTCAGCATATTGGCTTCCGCAAGGAGGATATACTGATATTCCGATACATCCGACTGGAATACAAAAGTATTTGTTTACGCCTGCGTTTAGTGGTTGCACTTTGGTAGTAGATAAGCTTAACGAAAATACATTACGGGCTTATCACGTCGAAGGAGGCAAGGAAGATGTTCAATATAATAATTTAGAAGCTTCAAAACACGGAGAGGGTCTGGCCATGGCCATGGAATTTCCTGATTATGGATTTCATACAGATGAAACAGGACAAAAAATAAGGAACACACAGGGATTTGCGTTTATGTCCTACAATCAATCCCAGAAAAAATGGGCAATTCATTATCAAAGGCAAGCATTGACATCAAACACCGGTATCATGGGTGTTAGTGCTAAAAACAAGATTCGATTGAATGCCCCTAGTCATGTAAAAAATAGCTCAATCAAAGGAACTGAAATAATGACGACACATTTTTAATGTGAGTGATAGTAGGGCAAAAGTGAACTCAGGTTTTTATTCCTGACAGTTAGCTGTAATTAATCAGCTAACTGTCAGTTTCGTTTTGGTTAATTCTCGATAAGTCTTCATAATCCCACAGGCAAATACTTATAAATTGTTGATAGAGAAACATGATAAATAAGGGAAAGTTGTTTTCTGCTATGTCCCTTATCTAGCAATCTGGCGGCTTGTTGCCGATCTTCCTCGGTAAACAGCACCGGCCGCCCACCAATGCGTCCCTGTTCCCGCGCTGCGGCCAATCCTGCATTGGTTCTTTCAACAATCAACTCTCGTTCCATTTCCGCTAGTGCGCTCATCACATGAAAGAAAAAACGTCCCATCGCGGTACTGGTATCAATGCTATCGGTCAGGCTCTGAAAATGAATTCCGCGGTCATGCAGTTCTGAAATCAACGTTACCAGATTCTTGACACTGCGCCCCAGACGATCCAATTTCCAGACCACCAGAGTATCGCCGGATTGCAGATACTTTAAAGCGCGTTTCAGCCCCGGACGATTAGCGGTTTTCCCACTGATCTTGTCTTCAAAAATGCGCTCGCAGTCAATACTGACCAGCGCATTTTTCTGCAAATCACTATTTTGGTCATTTGTTGACACTCTGACATAACCGACTCTTGCCACTGATAATCCTTCAATACCCAAAAAAACTATTTATTATGCAAATAATACCTATTTTTTTATATAAAAAACCATTAATTTTCTTGATTGCGAGATAAAAATTGGTTAAATCAGATTTGGCATTTGAGTTAGTGATGGGTGGATAATTGCTGTCTGGAAGATCAATACATCGTTACCAGAGTGAGTGACTCAACTCACAGGATCAATTTTTTCTTACCAATGATAACCAATTGTCCTCGCTTATTTTCCCAAAATGCTCTTTATTTAATTGAAACAATTTTGTTGCTAATTTGTTATGTCAGATTACGGGAGTGTATATGGAACTGATTACACAATGGTTAAATGCGATAAACGGGATAGTATGGGGAATACCTATGCTGGTTGGTATTCTGGGCATTGGCATTTTTATGCAAATCCGCCTGTCCTTCTTACCGATCCGAAAATTGGGAACGGGGTTTAAGTTACTTTTTCAGAAAAATGAACAACGTGGTGAAGGTCAGATCTCTCCTTTCAATGCCTTAATGACTGCGCTGTCTGCAACAATAGGAACAGGAAATATTGCCGGTGTGGCGACGGCTGTCGTAATGGGCGGGCCGGGAGCATTGTTCTGGATGTGGATGACGGCATTATTGGGTATGGCAACCAAATATTCTGAAGCCGTGTTGGCGGTACGTTTTCGTGAAACAGATAAAAACGGCAACTACGTTGGCGGCCCCATGTATTATATCAAAAATGGCTTGGGGAAAAAATGGATCTGGCTGGGAACACTGTTCGCCTTCTTTGGCAGTATCGCTGGTTTTGGCATTGGTAATACCGTACAGGCCAACTCCGTGGCTGATGTACTGCAAAGCAACTTTGGTATTGAAAAAACCGTGACCGCTGGCATTCTGGTGATCTTGGTCGGTGCGGTATTGATTGGTGGCATCAAACGCATTTCTGATGTGGCCGGAAAGTTGGTTCCCGTCATGACTGTCGGCTATTTTGGTGCCGGCATCATCGTACTGGCACTCAATATCACCGCCATCCCAGAAGCCTTTGTCTTGATCATTAAATCTGCGTTCACTCCCGTTGCAGCACAAGGTGGGTTTGCAGGTGCAGCAGTCTGGGCGGCGATCCGCTTTGGTGTTGCCCGTGGTGTATTTTCCAATGAAGCTGGTTTGGGCAGTGCTCCGATAGCTCATGCTGCGGCAAAAACCCAAAACCCCATCCGTCAGGGTTTGATTGCTATGCTGGGGACATTTATTGACACCATCATCGTCTGTTCTGTCACTGGGCTGACCATCGTTATCACTGGCGGTTGGTTGACAGGGGAAACAGGGGCAACGCTGACCGCCTCCTCATTCTCTGCGGTGATTCCGGGAGGTAATTACATTGTTGCTGTTGCCCTGGCTATTTTCGCTTTTACTACCATCTTGGGATGGAGCTTCTACGGTGAAAAATGTATTCAATACTTACTGGGGCCAAAAGCCATTGTGCCTTTCCGTATTGCCTGGATCATCGCACTGCCGATTGGTGCTACTCAGTCGCTTAACTTTGTCTGGTTGCTGGCGGATACACTCAATGCCATGATGGCGATCCCCAACCTGATAGCTCTTGCGCTGTTAAGCCCTATCGTGTATCGCTTGACCAAAGACCATATTCGTGATGTTAACGCCGATCGCATCGAAGTTAAAACGGCAGCCAAAACAGACTAATATCACCTATATTATCAGTTATAAGTAACACCCATCACACGATGCCGGAGCCTTTCAAGCTCTGGCATCGTGTGATTCCCCAAATACCTCTGCAAACTTTGCAGTATTCCCGCCATTGAATTTCTTGGTTTTTGTCATGCTTAACACAATTTTATTTGCTCTTTCCCAAAAGCAATTTTTCTGCATGCAATAACGAACGCTCACCAAGGAAAGTCGTGGCTGAAGATAGCGATCTCGAAAAAACCGAAGAACCTACGCCCCATAAACGGGAAAAAGCCCGCAAAGACGGGCAGATTGCGCGTTCAAAGGAACTGACTTCTATCCTGATGCTGGCGGGAGGGGTAAGCCTGCTCTGGATGAGCGGAAATTCGATTACTCATGAACTTTCACTGATGGTATTTGAAGGGTTTAACTTCGACCATAACATGGTCAGCAACGATAAGCAGATGATTCAGCAGGTCGGTCGCTTATTGAAACAGGCGGTGTGGGCATTGCTGCCAGTATTCGTTGGTCTGGTTCTGGTTGCCCTCAGTGCACCGACATTGATGGGGGGGCTGATATTCAGTTCAAAATCTATCAAATTTGATCTAGCTAAACTGAGCCCGATTTCTGGATTGAAGAAGATCTTCTCCATGAACGCACTGGCGGAACTGTTCAAGGCCATCTTGAAAGCCTCACTGGTCGGTGGTGGAGCTGCCCTGTTTATCTGGCTGAATTGGCCGGCCATGTTGAACTTGACTGCCCAGCCCCCGCTGATGGCGTTGAGTGATGCCATGATGATGCTGATCTTTGCTGGCTACATTGTCTTATTTATGTTGATACCGATGGTGGCGTTTGATGTGCTTTATCAAATCCGCAGCCACTTGAAAAAACTGAGAATGACCCGTCAGGAGATCAAGGATGAATTCAAGGAGCAAGAAGGGGACCCACATGTAAAGGCACGCATTCGTCAACAACAGCGGGCGGCGGCGCGGAAGCGTATGATGAGCGATGTGCCGAAGGCTGATGTTATTGTGACCAACCCGACCCATTACGCTGTTGCTTTGCAGTATGACAGCAAAAAAATGGGCGCCCCCAAAGTATTGGCAAAAGGGGCGGGGCTTATTGCCTTACGCATCAAAGAAATTGGTGTAGAAAACCGAATTCCGTTACTAGAAGCGCCACCACTGGCAAGGGCGTTATTTCGCCATGCCGAAGTGGGGGGCTTTATTCCTGCGACGCTTTATGCTGCCGTCGCTGAAGTGCTTGCCTGGGTTTACCAATTGAAACGTTGGAAACGAGAAGGTGGCCTGAAACCGAAAACACCTGAAAATCTGCCGGTGCCATCTGCACTGGATTTTGCTGGAGAAAATAATCGTCATGGCTAATCTGGCCTCATTACTTCGTTTACCGGGGAATATGAAAGGCTCCCAGTGGCAAATGCTTGCGGGGCCTGTACTGATCCTCATGATCTTGTCAATGATGGTGCTGCCGTTACCACCATTCCTGCTTGATCTGCTATTCACTTTTAACATTGCACTTTCAATCATGGTCTTGCTGGTGGCGATGTTTACCCGTCGGACACTGGATTTTGCCGCATTCCCGACTATTCTGCTGTTCTCAACATTACTGCGCCTGTCACTGAACGTTGCATCTACACGTATCATTCTGATGGAAGGCCATACGGGTTCAGCGGCAGCGGGTCAGGTAGTGGAAGCTTTCGGGCACTTTCTGGTTGGCGGTAATTTCGCGATTGGTATCGTGGTTTTTGTTATCCTGATCCTGATTAACTTTATGGTCATTACCAAAGGTGCGGGGCGTATCGCAGAAGTCGGTGCGCGTTTTGTGCTGGATGGTATGCCCGGTAAACAGATGGCGATTGACGCTGATTTGAACGCCGGCTTGATTGGTGAAGATGAAGCCAAAAAACGCCGTGCCGAAGTGACACAGGAAGCAGACTTTTACGGCTCAATGGATGGTGCGAGTAAATTCGTGCGTGGAGATGCCATTGCCGGATTGATGATTCTGGTGATTAACATTATCGGTGGACTGATTGTCGGTGTTGCCCAGCATAATATGAATCTGGGAGATGCGGCGGAAGCTTATACCCTGCTGACTATCGGTGACGGGTTGGTTGCTCAGTTGCCAGCCCTGATTATCTCCACGGCGGCGGGTGTGATTGTGACCCGAGTGGCGACCGATGAAGATGTCGGCCAGCAAATGGTGACTCAGCTTTTCAACAACCCACGGGTGCTGATGTTGAGTGCGGGAGTACTGGGCTTGCTTGGTCTGGTGCCGGGAATGCCGAATTTAGTTTTTCTATTATTCACGGCGGCATTGGCGGGTTTAGGCTACTTCCTGCTGCGCAAGGATAAAAATCCGCTTGCGGCACAGCACGAAGAGATGAAAGCCGTAGAGGAACAGCAACAAACCGCAGAAGCCTCATGGTCTGACGTACAACTGGAAGATCCACTGGGCATGGAAGTGGGTTATCGTTTGATCCCGATGGTAGATTTCCGCCAGAATGGTGAACTGCTTGGGCGTATCAGCGGTATCCGCAAAAAATTTGCGCAAGAAGTGGGCTATTTGCCGCCGGTGGTGCATATCTGCGATAACCTGGAGTTGGCACCTGCCAGCTACCGTATTTTGATGAAAGGGGTCGAAATTGGCCGTGGTGAAGCGCACCCAGGACGCTGGCTGGCAATTAACCCAGGTGGCGCAGTTGGCGAGTTACAGGGGGATTTGACGCAAGATCCTGCTTTTGGTCTGTCTGCGGTCTGGATTGATGATTCCCTGCGAGAACAGGCGCAGGTACAGGGTTATACCGTTGTTGCGGCCAGTACCGTTGTTGCGACTCACCTAAACCACCTGCTATCTCAACACTCCAGCGAGCTGTTTGGCAGACAGGAAGCACAGCAACTGTTTGAGCGTGTCAGCCAGGAAATGCCGAAACTGACGGAAGATTTCATACCTGACGTGGTGAGCTTGACCACCTTGCACAAAGTATTGCAAAACTTGTTGGCAGAGCAGGTGCCGATCAGGGATATGCGTACCGTTATCGAAACACTGGCTGAACATGCGCCAACACAAGCCGATCCTTATGAATTAACTGCCACGATTCGAATTGCGCTTGGCAGAGCCATTGCCCAGCAATGGTTCCCCGGGGCGGATGAAATCAAAGTTATTGGGCTGGATGCAGGTCTTGAACGTCTGTTGCTTCAGGCATTGCAAAGCGGTGGAGGGCTGGAGCCCGGCTTGGCAGAAAGCCTCGAACGGCAGGCAGCAGAAGCGCTGGAGCGTCAGGAAATGTTGGGTGCACCGCCCGTGCTACTGGTCAATCATGCATTGCGTCCGCTGTTATCTCGTTTCCTGCGCCGCGTATTGCCTCGATTGGTTGTGCTGTCTAACCTTGAAATCACCGATAACCGCCAGATCAGAATGACGGCAACGATTGGTGGAGCAAGATAAACGTTAATAGCATGATGACAAACCTCACTGTTTGTGTGAGGTTTGTCAGTCATTCTTCAACATTCTATTAAATCCTATTTGTATTTTCTTCCTTCGAAACTATTTCTAAATAAATACACTATTTTTGAGCATGAAATAATATATATTAAATTGAATTTAAATCCCTTAAAATATAAATATAAATATAAATATAAATATAAATATTTAATTTTTAAAATAATAATTACATTAAATGAATTTTTTATTTAATATAAATAAATATATCAAATATTTTAATTATTTATATATTCTTAGAGGATTTTATAGATTGCTAATAATTAGCAATGATAATATATCTGGTATATTATGAACTCCCGTTTCTTACGGAGTAAGATGGGAATTTATCAATAAAATCTAGCCGGCTTTGGGAGGAGATTATGCCTAATCTCATCATCGGTCTTGATATTGCTAAAAATATTTTTCAAGTTCATGGGACCAACCACTGTGGCATAACCACTATTAAACGGAAGTTACGTCGAAATAGTGTGTTGAAGTTTTTTACGGCTCTAGAGCATGCACTCATTGGGATTGAAACCTGCCATAGTACACATTATTGGGCACGGGAACTGACAAAGCTGGGGCACACTTCATTTGTTGCCAACCCAATACGTTAAACCTCTTGTTGTTGGCGGAAAAAATGAGATGGGAGATCGGTCAAACCGACACCTGCAAAACCTGATATATCCGACGACCAAGAATGAATAAAGGTCTTAAGGCCGATAAGGAGCAGGTGTGCACATATCCATCATGGCTCAATAACCTGCAAACACAGAAGCCGAATGTACGAAGCAGTTATGACCGCCACCCAACGAACTTATCTTGCACATAAACGGGAGTTCATGTACGAATATAGAGCTGCAATCTACCTTCAATGTCAGAGTAATTTTTGTCTTGCAAACGGGATGCGTTCATATAGGTGACCATAGATTTTATGCTCTATATGAACGCATCCCGTTTGCAAGACAAAAATTACTCTGACATTGAAGGTAG
>NZ_JAQRFO010000119.1:0-1159 GCF_028598775.1 Xenorhabdus aichiensis | reverse complement strand
TTTTGTATTGATGGGTCGATGAAATTGCAAATACCCTATCATTGGAGTAATGATGGGCTATTTTTCCGAGAAATGCAATATCTATTTTCTAGTTATTTAAGTTTATGTAGTTATTTTTTCCTCTTTAGTTAGTTTTTGCAGTACAGATTCAGCTCTGGCTTCCTCTTTAAAGCACTCCGTCACTAGTTGCTCAAACATCGGCTGGTATTTGTCATAACAGGTGGTTTTAGATACTCCTGTCAGTGGCTTCACTGTATCCCATACCTCAGTGAATTTCAGTCTGGAGTATCCACGCCCCGAACACTTAGGGCAGGTTTTGTAGGTTGGAATACCGATCAGCTTGGTTTGCTTCTCGTCCAAAACCTCCCCGCGCCCATTACAACGGCAAGAGTGACTGACTTCACCTTTTCCGTCACAGGTTTTACATGCCACTCTCACCATTTCCCTGATTTGGCGCTTTCTGTACCACTCCTCCGGCGTTATAGCTCGCGCTTCTTTAGCCCAGTCAGGAATATCCAGAAACGCGGGTTTACTCCATTTGGTTGTAAACACCTCCGCCTCGATAAATCCATCCTCACAATCCGAACATGGCTTTTTACTGGCTGCACTCCTCGCATAATCCTGAAATGCGTAATTTGCGAGTATTTGCAGAACACGTTGTTTAATATCCTCATCGAGTTTTGAGATTGCAGGGTGTTTGTGAACCTGCGTCAGTGCATAGTGATAGAGACTCTCCACTGCTTCATCGGGTTTATTGATCCCCTGTTTCGCCAAAAACAGTTCAATACCCATCCTAGCCTGAGCGGACGCCCATCCTAGCGAGGCCATGACATCGGTAATTGAATATGAATCAGTAGCAGTTGCGGCTGGAGAGTCACTAAACATAGCTGTTTTGGGTGAAAAATATTTCGGTAGTGATTCTAAGTTCATTTTATCCCCGGCAATACTGTGTGATACCTATCGTGACGGGTCGAATACATCACGCAATTTGTTTTTGTTTGAATCTTCCGTTCCTCCCTGATAACCATCTCCCCATTAGGTTTTTGTATGACGCAACAATGATGATGACCGGATTTGATTTTCATCCAGCGAGCCTCCTCGACTGCGGAGGGTAGGTCAGTGAAGATCATGCAGCCTCCTGTCTCAACTCCTTGAGCTT
>NZ_JAQRFO010000118.1:0-1182 GCF_028598775.1 Xenorhabdus aichiensis | reverse complement strand
CGGAATAGAGTAATGTAAAATTTAAATGATGAAATTATTAGTCGAATCTAACGAAGATAATTATTTGACAGGCGCCGATGGTGCCTGTCAGTAATCGGTTTGGAACAATAGCCTAATTTATTTATAATGTCGTTACGGTCATTACAGAAACGCCCACGTTGCGATTCAGCTGATGTAAGGCCAGTTCGACAGTTTCTACTTTTGATGAATGCTAGACGTCAAGTAACCGATCAATTTGTGTCGGCTTCTGCCCCATTTTACGTGCCAAATCAGATTTGCGAGTGCCTGTTTCAATCATGGCATTGTGCAATGCCGCTTTCATGGCGACTAGGACAGGTACGTTTACTATATACTCCCCCTCTTTTGGTACGCTACCGAGAGGAATAGGGCGTCGTTCGTCAATCTCTATGGCTATAGCTGTCACTACGCCCTCAACAGCTTCCAGAATTGCCTCATCAACAGAATCACCTACTGAGTTCATCAGGGGCAAATCGCGGCATGATACGACGTAGACGTCAGTCTGCTCGTCAAGCTCTAATTTAACTGGGTATTGAAACATAATTAATTCCTTATATTGTCTGGGTATTAAAACAATTACATCCTTTTATATTAATTTTCTGAAGGTTGGAGCTTAAAGCCCTAGGTCTTTCATTATCTTTTTGCGAAGAGGTTCCGGCATTTCTTTGGAACCATGATCGGGGAAAACAGAACGCTGACCGTTCAAATTAATTTTTTGATGACTACCGCCCCTGGTGCTTTTTTGAATTCAGTACCCTGTTGCAACAACCATCTCTTGAACTCGCTGTATTTCATTTATCCTCCGTAACCAACACCATAATAATAACAAAAAAGTTAAATAATGTAACAAATAAAAATAATACATATATGTTTATAAGGTCTAGGTTTAGATGTTGCCAGAGTTACAGTTTGTATTATTGAAACGGTTAGTACGATGAAATTTAATAAAGATATTTTGAATCATAAAGAAATTAGCGAAGCCATGAACGAGAAGGCGTTGAGTATTGAGTATTCTCTATTCCAAAGGTATTACTATCGATATATTGGTAAGTGCCTTTGCTATGATCAATAGCTTCCAAGCTTTTTTGCCATTGGCAATAAAATTATTAGATAATATTTTATTTATAGTGTTTCTTTGATTATGAATGTGAAAATAACTTTTAT
>NZ_JAQRFO010000117.1:0-1320 GCF_028598775.1 Xenorhabdus aichiensis | reverse complement strand
TGATATTACGGTTGGCGCGGAGTTAACGGAGTCATGGGTGAGGTCCGTCACTAATACTCAACTGTCCGCTGTTCGCATCCGGCTTTTATGGGGACCGTTACAGGAACAGAAAGAAGACAATGGGGATACGGTCGGCTATGTCATTGACTACGCGATAGATGTGGCGACCGATGGCGGGGCTTATCAGGAGGTTTTGAAGACGGCAGTCGATGGTAAGACGACAACCAAATACCCAAGGTCACACCGTATTGATTTACCGAAAGCGATGGCGGGTTGGATGGTTCGCGTTCGTCGCCTGACCCCCAAACAGACCAGCGTCCGCATATTTGACACGATGGTAGTAGAGGCGATCACTGAGGTCATTGATGCCAAACTGAGTTACCCCGAAACCGCCTTACTCTTTGTCCAGTTTGACGCGAAACAGTTCCCCAGAATCCCCCAGATATCGTGTGAGCCGAAGATGCGCATTATCCGCGTTCCGGCCAACTATGACCCCGAGAGCCGCCATTACTCCGGTGTCTGGGACGGGTCGTTTAAATGGGCATGGACAGATAACCCGGCGTGGGTACTGTATGACCTGATGATTAATGACCGGTTCAGCATCGGCGCGCGAGTGAAAGCGGAGAACCTCGCCCTGGCAAAATGGGATTTGTACCGTATCGCTCAGTATTGCGATCAGCCCGTGCCTGATGGTAAGGGCGGTCAAGAGCCGAGATTTACCTGTAATGTGTATATCCAGTCACAAGAGGATGCCTGGACAGTCCTGAAAGACATTGCCGGCATCTTTCGGGGCATGACGTTCTGGGCAAACAACAATATGAATGCGCTGGCCGATATGCCGCGAGATATGGATTACATCTACACCCGCGCCAATGTTCGGGACGGTAAGTTTACTTATGCCAGTGCCAGCGAGAAGACCCATTACAGTACCGCGATGGTGAGCTGGTCAGATCCGCAGAACGGCTATCAGGATGCGGTGGAGCCCGTCTTCGAAAACCGCTTGATACGCCGATTTGGGGTTAAACAGGCCGATATTACCGCGATTGGTTGCACCCGCCAGAGTGAGGCTATCCGGCGCGGGAAATGGGTGCTGCATACCAATGAATATGACCGCATGGTGTCGTTTACGGTGGGGTTGGATGGAAAGCTCCCCTTACCCGGTTACATTATCGGCGTGGCGGATGAAATGTTTTCCGGCCGTGTAATGGGTGGGCGCATCAGTGTGGTGGAGGGGCGTAACATTACATTAGACAGGGTATCGTCTGCAAAAGTGGGCGAGCGGTTAATTCTGAACCTGCCTTCTGGTAAAGCGGAAGGGCG
>NZ_JAQRFO010000116.1:0-1342 GCF_028598775.1 Xenorhabdus aichiensis | reverse complement strand
TATTACAGCCAGAGCTGCGGGCCTCGATGTAATCCGCTGACTGGCTCCTCACTCTCCTAACGAGCTTTACGCTCAGAGCATAAATCAGGTTTAGCAAGTCACGGTCTTACCTGTCTTTGTCATCATTATCATCGCCTTAGCAATCTTTCTACATTCATCCTTGTAGTTAAAAGTGAAAGTTGATCAATGAAACACCTCAGTAAGGTCTGACACTGACGTAATCTTTTTGGTATTCCTGCTGATGGGCGACCAATGCCCAAACGGTACGAGCCAGCTTATTGGCCATCCCCACAATCACCACACAGACCGGACGGCGTTTTTTCAGCTCCGTCACCCACGGCAGCGGTGTTTTTGTCAGTAAGGTGGCCACTCTTGCACCGTGAATAAACAGGGTTCTCAGATAGGTATCTCCCCGTTTACTGATGCCCAGTAATTTGACCCTATATGAACGCATCCCGTTTGTTTCGGCACCAGGCCCAAATAGGCCGAAAATTCCCTGCCCGACCGAAACGCGCCGGGATCGCCCATCGTTGCGATGGCGGCTGTCGCAATTAAGACACCGACGCCGGGAATTTTCATAATTCGCTGACAATCAGCATTCTGCTTTGCCCACGCCGTCAGTTGTTTTTCCACCTGTTCAATTTGTTCATCGATTTCGTTCAAACGGTGGTATTGCTCTTCAAGCAGATTGAGCAGGAATGGCGCCAGTTTTTCCTTTAGTCGCTCAAGGACTTCAGGCATGGCTTTATCCAGCGAGGTTCTGCCCTTATGCACGGTTTCACCAAATTCCAGCAGTAAACCATGTAACGAATTGATCTGCGCGGTTCTGAATTTGACGAGTTGATAGCGCATCCGGTGTAATGACAGAATGGCCTGCTGTTCTTCATTTTTGATAGCCACGGATTTACCGGGTTGCTGAACGGCCAGCCAAATCGCCCGGGCATCCTGAACATCGTTTTTATTTCCCATCCGAAATGCCCTGACAAACCGGGCCTTAAGCAAACGCACTTCATGTCCCAGCTTTCTCAGTTCCCGTGCCCAATAGTGAGCGCCACCGCACGCTTCCATACCAATCAAGCAAGGCTCACGGTTACTAAAGAACGTTAAAAAATCATTTCGTTTTAGTTGCTTGTCAATGAGTTCACCGGTGTATTCATCAACAAAATGAATTTGCATCAAATGTTTTGCAATATCGACGCCAAAAGGAGTAAATTTCATGGGTGGATCCTCCAGTCATCAGGGAGCAACAGGCTTCCCGCTTAGGCACTATAAGGCCGGAAATCTGAGAGGATCCACGCCTCACCTCTCAATTCCAGCACGGTGCCAAGGGCTAAGTGATTGG
>NZ_JAQRFO010000115.1:0-1377 GCF_028598775.1 Xenorhabdus aichiensis | reverse complement strand
GGGTTAAGTTAAAGGAGATAATTGTCCTTTTTAAATGCTAGGTTTTATCAGTCAGTCATAGGCAAATAGATTTTGTTAATGTCCCACCAACCATTCCGTGCCATCCTAATCAGACGTTCTCTCCAGTATTGATGAACCTTTTTATTGATGTTCACAGGCGGAGAAGTAGCCCCTCATGAAGTTATAAAAATATATTGGAGGTAATACTATGCTGAATAATTGGTCTGTATCTGTTCCTGCAAATGCTGAACAAGGTCAACCTACAGGGCTTTTGCTCAAAGTGGGTGATGTGATATCTGTCGTTGCTAGGGGATGGGTGAAATATGCCTATGCTGATACTGCATCGGCTTCACCTGAAGGCACTATGCCAATGTACCAACCAGTAACACCCAGTTTCTCTTTAATTGCTAAAATTGCCAACAAAACCTACAAAATAGGAAATGGAGTTCTTCGGAAAAAAGTCCCCGTAGATGGTGAATTGATACTCTTTTTCGATGATAGGGCTGGCGCATATAGTGATAATTCAGGGGAATTTCAGGTTAATATCATAGTGGAGTCTCAGGATCTTTTAAGTGACCTTGAGGAAATACAATAAATAACCTCAATATCTAACCCGCAACTTTCTGCGGGTTCATATCAATCATGAAAATCACCTGTCAATAATATAACCCACAAACATAGTATCAATTTGAAATATATTTTTTATCACATTCCCATAAATTAGCTCTCTTTCCATTTCACAGATTAAGAAAGTTCCGATCACATATTAAGGGAAGTGATTTAGTATTATAGGGCACACAGAAAGAGCAACATACTACGCTTTGAAATTAACGTAAAATAAATAAAATCAAGGAATGGAAATGGAGAGTCTGGACAGTACATTAGAAGGCTATATTTGCTATATGTTAAGCGAATTTAGAACAGAATTTTTTCCTGATGCAGATATTATATCTTACTATGGCGGAATAACTTTTTGGTCTAAAAGCGCTTTTCAACCAGTTATTGATGCCTTAGGTAAAGCGGCTCAGCAAAGAGGGGGGTCTAAACTTGTCATCATGCTACAAACTACCGGCGGTAGCGTTGAATCAGTAGAAAAGCTAGTTGAAATAACAAGGCATTTTTACAAAGAGGTTTACTTTATAATCCCTGATTATGCGATGTCAGCTGGCACGATTTGGTGCATGTCAGGCGATAAAATATATATGGATTACTCCTCATCACTTGGACCAATAGATCCGCAAGTTTTATCTTCAGATAACAAATGGGTCCCCGCTCTCGGCTATCTTGATAAGGTAGAAGAAATCATAAGAAAATCGAAGCAAGGTGATGTTACTCAGGCTGAGTTAATGATGTTAAATAGATTAGATTTAGCGGAAT
>NZ_JAQRFO010000114.1:0-1400 GCF_028598775.1 Xenorhabdus aichiensis | reverse complement strand
TCCCGTTTGCAACGGCTTCCATTGTTCTAACTCTGACAGATAGGTTGCAGCTTTATATCCGGCTTTTTTGCAGCCTTTAAAGCTGCGAGCCCCTATGTCATTCGCCGACTCACACCTCATTTCCTCCGCGAGCTTTAAGCTCATAAAACCATTCAGGTTTAGTGAGTCCCGGTCTTACCTGTCTTTGTCATCACGCTGGTTGCCAGAGTAACCTTTCTGCATTCATCCTTTTGTTAAAAGTTAATGTTTGTCAGTGGCCGCTTTTAGTCTGGCCTGACACTGACGTGCGCCTTGTCGTATTCACACTGGTGAGCCGCTATCGCCCAGACTGTCCGGGCCAGTTTGTTCGCCATCGCCACGATGGCCACACTGGTCGGGCATCGTTTTTTGAGTTCCGTGATCCAGGGCAAAGGTTCTTTTGTCAGTAATGCAGCCGCACGAGCACCATGGATAAACAGGGTCCTCATATAGGTATCTCCGCGTTTACTTATCCCCAGCAGGCGGATTTTTCCGCCTGAACCTGTCTGTTTCGGAACAAGTCCGATATAAGCAGAAAACTCTCGTCCCGATTTAAACGCGGAGGCTTCTCCCATTGTGGCCACCGCAGCCGTGGCAATTAGCGGCCCCACGCCGGGTATTTTCAGCAGCCGCTGACAGGTTTCATTCTGCCTGGCCACGCTGACAAGCTGTTTTTCGATGCTATTTATCTGTGAATCCAACTCACCCAGCCTGTTGTACTGGTCCTCCAGCACGGTGATAAGGTACGGAGGAAGACGTATCTTCAGTCGTTCCAGTGCTGCCGGTAACTCTTTGTCCAACGCTGCCCGGCCTTTGTGGAGGGTTTCACCAAATTCCAGGAGCGTACCGTGCAGGGCATTAATTTGTGCGGTTCTGAACTTGACCAGTTGCCTGCGTGAACGATGCAGAACCAGTACTGACTGTTGTTCTTCTGTTTTGACGGCTATCGCCTTACCGGGCTGTTGTACCGCCATCCAGATAGCGCGGGCATCCATCACGTCATTTTTGTTGCCCATCAGGAACGCCTTAACAAACCGGGCCTGCATCAGTCGTACCTTATGCCCCTGTTTTGTCAGTTCTCGTGCCCAGTGCTGAGAGCCACCACAGGCCTCCATACCAATCAGGCAAGGTTCCCGGTTACTGAAGAAAGTCAGAAAATCCTGGCTACGTACCTGCTTATCAATCACTTCGCCAGTGTGCTCATTGATGAAGTGGAGCTGAATCAGATGTTTTGCGATATCAACGCCAATCGGTGTATATTTCATGTCGTGGAGTCTCCAGTCACTGGGAGCACTACGCATCCCGTATTGAGCACAATGATGCCGGAAATCTGTGAGGCTTCACACCTCCCCCTTCATCGTCGTGCTCCAGATTAAATGAAT
>NZ_JAQRFO010000113.1:0-1408 GCF_028598775.1 Xenorhabdus aichiensis | reverse complement strand
TGGTCCGGGTCGCCGTGCAGGAAATCCACCACCACTTCCTGGCCGATGCGCGGAATGGCCAGCATGCCCCAGCCCTGGCCCGCCCACGGCTGGGTGACGCGTATCCAGCAGGAACTCTGGTCGTCGCTTTTTCCGTATCGGTCCCACGGGAACTGCAGCCGGATACGCCCGTACTGGTCACAGAAGATTTCTTCCCCGGCCGGCCCCACCACTTTGGCAATCTGCGGGCCGTCGATGGTGGGCTTGGACCGCGGGGCCGGCCGCCAGTTTTGGTTGTGGCGGATGAAGCTGAACTGGCTGTGCAGCGTGGTGCCGCTGTCGCCGCTGGCGGTTTCCCGCGCCTGCGGCTGGCTGCCCGTATGGCTGGCGCTGACCACCTGCCACGGCTGGTTGAGGTCCGCCCGCGGGTGGTTGTCCAGGGTAAACAGCTTGCCCGGCTGGACAGCGATGGCCTGCCCGCTGCCCTGACCGGTCACCGCGTCACTGCGCAGCGCTTCCAGCCGGTAGCGGGTAAAGGCCTCGCCGTGGGCTTCGTCCTTAAACCGCCCCGGGTAGTCGTAGTGCTCGTAGTACATCTGCTGTAAGGTGTCTTCCTTCATCTGCCGGCTGAATTCTGCCGGCCACGCCGGGTTTTTGAAGGTGTAGTCCTTGAGCTGCACCTGCGCCGGGCGCACCTGGGCGCTGCACGTAAAGCTGCCCACCGACGGCGTACCCGTCGTGCTGCCTTCTCCCGGCTGGTACGGAATAACGAGACCCGGCGGCACGGAGCCGGCGTCATCGGCAAACACCAGCGTGTTACGCCCGCTACCGCATTCGAAGAAGTAGAAGATGCCCTCTTCCGCGGTCAGCCGCTGCAGGAAGGTAAAGTCACTTTCCTGATATTGCACGCAGAATTCCCGCGCCGGGTGCGGATGGCGCAGGCTGAACACCACGTCGCGGATACCGTGCTCTTTCAACAGCGTGGTGAGGATAGCGGCGATGTCCCGCTGCTGGAAGATACGCGAGTTCTGCCGCAGGGTGGTGCGCCATAAATCCGGATAGATGCTCATCCGGTAGGTGGTCTGGTGCAAGCCGGTGTTGCCCTGCTCGAAGCCCGCCACCATCCCGGTGAGGCTACGCTGTTCGACGCCCTCCTGCAAAATGGTCAGGGTCGCGCTGCGGTCGAGCACCGCCGGAAAGTCAATGGCCGGGTCGGCGCTCGCCAGCCCGACCGTCAGGTGGAACGGCTGGGAAAACCCTTCAGTCAGCGAGAAATCGGTGACCACAAAGGTTTCCGGCGGCAGACCGCCCGCAGTCAGGGTAAACTGCAACCCGCTCGGGGCCATGCCCCCGCCGCCGCCCAATAACTGGCCGGCTTTCTGCAGCGCCTTGACCGCCCCGCTCTGGCCGCCCGCCGCCCGTTCAACCA
>NZ_JAQRFO010000112.1:0-1410 GCF_028598775.1 Xenorhabdus aichiensis | reverse complement strand
GTGTAGTGATTGTTGGCTGCTCCGTTGCTGGCTGCATTATTATATTGCCACGGCGGATCAGCCAATATCAGACTGTATTTTTGTTCCATTTCTCCGCCTATCCCGCTCATAATCCTCCCCGCACTCCCGACTACAGAATGCACCGTGTGTTGCTGGCTCCGTCTCACACCATCGGCACATCCCGTTGATGCTGGTTAATGCTGGTGGTCGGTTCTGGAGCGCATGAGATATATTCAGCTCATTTAAATCGTTAGCTGTGTCGATAATATCCATGAGGGTTCTCTATTTGTTGGGGTGGCGGTAGAGGGGGATACAATCAAAAGAATCGCTACAGTCTCGCATTACCTGAACCTCATACCCGCGATTAAAATCATCTATTTCCTCATCGCCCATAACCCACGCCACAGGCTCCATATTTTCATATTCGGCCAACTTATCTGCTAATCTGCCGTTAGGTGCGTTGCGAGAAAATGACTGAAATAAAAATTCACGACCTCTTTGTGTTAATTCATGTGGTTTTTTTGTAATTAATCCCATTTCAATTAGAATTGTTGTTGTAGTATATCCATTACGATATCCAGCCAGCACTTTCAAACATCCCTGTTCAATAATGGCTCGATAGTTTTCATGACCGTAATTAGTTCCGCTGAAATGTTCAGTAATATATTCATTTGTGATTACATCTTTGCTCATTTCTGTCTCCTATTATTTTATTTTCTTAACTGGATAATTGCATCCAATCATTTGATGAAATACCCACGGAGCAAAACGGCCTAAACCTATTCCGCTCCATTCTGATAAATTCCAGACCTGCAACCAAATCCATTGCCACAAATTAAAACGACGTTTGTTTGTCATTATTAAACCTCCGAAACTCAATTACCCAAACCCACGGGTTGGCATTCCAACTTTCTTCGCTGTAGATTGCCGCCCAAAGAGTAGGAAAGTGATTTTCAGGAATAACGGCAGGGTCAACAGTGTTATCACCTTTCCCATACCAGCATCCTTCGGCTTTTGCGTCTTCTTCACTGATATCCTGCAACCGCTCAACCCGAATATCAGTTATTTCCAGTGTGATACGTGATGCCCAGCGAGGCATGTGGATTGATGGCCGCCAGGTTCCTTCGTATTGCATGTCGCGATCAGGAATTGACCATAGCCCGTAATTATCCAGCGAACATGAGGCCCTATAAATTCTCGCTGCCTGTTGCTCACCTTTGATTAAGTTATCCCAGTCGATAGGACAACCATCTTCGTTGCCGAGAACAGCAAACGTCTCACGAACCCACAGGCGATCACTGACCTGACCATAAGGACATTTGGCAATAAATTGTTCATGCGTGTAGTCCTGCCACGTTCCATGTTTATCACGCATAGAAAATACATAGTCGCCATACCATTTATCCCCTG
>NZ_JAQRFO010000111.1:0-1442 GCF_028598775.1 Xenorhabdus aichiensis | reverse complement strand
AAAGCACTTCATTATTCAGGCGCTTAAAGGTGGAAGCGCCTCGTTGCTTATCAACAACAATCAGATCGTCAGCATCAAATTGGTTAACCAATTCAACTGACTGGGTAGAAATAATCAACTGGTGTTGATTGCTGGCATTTTTTATCAAACCAGCCAGCACATTGATGGCATAGGGATGGAGTCCGAGTTCAGGTTCATCAATAATAATTGAGCCGGGCATGTAATCTTCGGGTTGCAGCAGCACGGTAGCCAATAAAATAAAGCGCAGAGTGCCATCAGATAATTCACTGGTTTTAAAAGGAATGTCCTGTTCTTTTTCTGTCCATTCGAGTTGAATGTAATCGGTATTATCCGGCGTGGGTCGCAGGTAAAAATCACCAAAAAACGGTGCAACCATCTGAATGGTTTTGATAATGCGAGTGTAATGTCGCTGATGGTGTTTTTGCAGGCGATACAGAAATGCCGCTAAATTGGCGCCATCTTCCCGCAGATAATCATTGTCATTAATACGATGAGTTTGTTTAACTTTGGCACTGTCACTCGTATCATGAAAATGGTACACCCGCCAACGGAGCATGGCAGGTAAGGTATCATCTTTGATGCCCGTATGATGTTTATCGAACTGAGATTCAAAATGACCCGAACCGATATCATAATCCTCTTTGATATCCCCAAAAAGTGATTCATGCCGGAACATCATGCGATTGTCATTGGTGGGTTCCAGTTCAAATTTATAGCCATTGTGACCAAAATAAAGCTCAGAACTCATGTATTCGGTTTTTTTGCGGCTAAAATGCAGCAATGTATCAGGGCCTCCCATTCTGCCAACAAGAGACTGTAGACGATGATCAAGTACGGTGGCAATGAGACGAAAAAAACTGATAAAATTTGATTTCCCAGCACCATTGGCCCCAATGAGTACATTCAGGCATCCCATCGGTAAATCACATTCTGCAATAGATTTGTAGCCTGTTATCTTAATCCGGCTTAAATGGTCATTATTGGTTACTGGTTTCATAATCTCGCCTTTTCAGCATCATGCGATTCAAGTTTGCCTTATTATACACTTTTCTGACGGCGGCTTAATGGGTATAATCGTCATTAAGTACACCTGCCACGCTGAGTCTTTCACCACGCTGAGTCTTTCATTGAGAAAATGCGCAAATGGGCAGGTTTTTTTATGCTTTAAATTGATGTAGAAGGCATAATTCAACAATTTTATTTACTTGTTAAACTTACACGTTCGATTATTGAATTAAATAACGGAATTCGTTAAAGTAAAAAAGCTATCGACAAATTCGATAGTGAGGAATCTCAGGCCTCGTAAGATTAACCCACTGGTAGGATGTTTCTGCCAGTGTGCCTGCTGTCGCCCTCTCAATGGCGGTTCAGGCAGGGGAGGCTTCGGCCTCGCCGGATTGGTTGATCTCCGGTACCTGAGA
>NZ_JAQRFO010000110.1:0-1479 GCF_028598775.1 Xenorhabdus aichiensis | reverse complement strand
CTGAGCGCCATAGGGGTTGTAGTCGTATCTCATGCAGCCTCCTTGAGCATCTGTTCTGCGATAGCCATAAGATGCCGATATCCATATCCCGCCTTCCTGAATTCTTCTGTGAACCGTTCTTCATCGCAATGCGTCATGATATATGAGAACATTTCACTAACATCCGGGCTGGAGCGTTTAGCAAACTCTGAGAATGTCATATCAATTTGCAAGTCACCGAGGTAGGTGTACGTAATATGGTTGCGTCCGTGTCTGACCGTTTCTTTCTTTTCGACATAGCTGTAGCTAATAGTGGTTGGATACATGATTACCTCCCGTCGTCAGACTGGAATAAATAAGATTGCTGATATGATGAATAACGTGATTCGGCGCTTCCATGCGCGCCTGTTCCTGACTGCCTGTGGTTTTGTTGGCACGACCGCGCATCCATCGCGCATGTTATTACGCATGTAAAAATCCCTCGCTAGTGAAAACGATTAATGATTTCTGAGGTTGGGGTTATTTCTGGGTCAGGCTGATGAGGGCGCGGGCGTGTATTTCGGCAGATTTGCGGTCGAGGTGGATTAGGCCGTTTTTCAGTCTTCGTAAATCATATTCGCTGCCCTCCCATCTACACAGCTCACCCCAGGGATCTCCAAATATCCCAATGTAAGGACAATAGTATCTAGTGTTATCTTCCAACGGCTCCCTCACGGGTTCTGGAACCTCTATCCCCCCGATTTTGATAGTGCGGGGTTTTAAACGATACTCAAATAAGTGACTAAATGAGAGTACGATTGTACAAGACTCCCATTCGCCATTAACTTCATACTTAATCTCAAAATACTCCCACGGCCTATCGGTAATATGAGACAATCTAGCGTACTCAGTAATTAAATCTGCGTGAATGTGTTTAGGCATTGTTATTCTCCCGTGCTTTCAGCATTGCATCTGCAACTAAATAACATATTTCTGCTATCCCTACTGCCCTATTTTCGTCACCCGCATGGGTTGCGTATAGATCAGTATACAGTGCATTCATAGCTTGAGCCGCGAAATAATCCCTCAGTGTCATCTCATCCGGTTTATTCTTTTGTGGAGCTATTTCGCCAGATAACCCTAATGACTCAACCAAATTTTTAACGTTATTTAATCCTCCTGCGGTAACAGTTCCTTTGTATTGGATTTTGTTTTTTGTTGGGAAAAATATAACCTTACCTTGCTTAGTTTGTACCGTTATCGTTCCACAGGTATCAATGGTGTGATTAATACCTAGTGCATTGAGCTGCCTAGATGATTCAGAAACAAGTTGCTGTTTTTTATCACTCAGCATTGTTATTCTCCTTTTGTAACACTAATTAAAACGTTGAGGATATCCCCATTTTTCATTTCCATTTCATGGTTTTCACGATGATGGTAAAAATGCTCCAGAACGGCTTTTATTGCCTCATCCGTGATGTCTCGTTTATCCTTATTTGCAACATTTGTTTTGGTGTTAAC
>NZ_JAQRFO010000011.1:0-110202 GCF_028598775.1 Xenorhabdus aichiensis | reverse complement strand
AGTGAATTTATTTATTATGTTTATTTCTTTATAAAGTATAATTTAATTACCTTGTAAAGGTAATTAAATTATTTGTTCAATATAAATAAAATCATCAGATAAATATCATGTGGAATGGATGCAAGAAAAAAGAACTTATTGTATTTATCTTTTTTATCAATGACATGGGTTTTTTCGGCTTGCTGACAGATTTTGAATATAAATATCGATATGCGTTCTTCTCAATGATATTTGCGCCTAAATCAGGGATATGTGCATCATGTTACGGCTCCACTAACACACACATCCCATCACTAAAATCAGCCAACCAAATCGACTTGCTGATTGTCAATCAAGCGTACTTGTCCTAACCAGGCTGCCATTAGGATCACGGCTTTTTTACTTTGCGACGTCAGAGGTGCCAAGTTTTCTGCATCACGGATAAATAACTCATCCGGCATAAAGCCTTCTTCACGCAAATGTGTCGATGCCAGTTCGAGCAACGGTTCGGTCGCTTGTTCTCCATGCGTCAGCTTTTCTGCAATACACCGCATGATCTGATGCAATACCGGAGCAATTTTTTTCTCTTCAGCCGATAAGAGATTATTGCGGGAACTCAGTGCCAACCCACTTTTTTCACGGACGGTGGGGACGGAAACCAAAGTAATATCGTAAGCCATATCAGCAATCATCTGGCGGATAATCTGCACTTGCTGGAAATCTTTTTCTCCGAAATAAACGAGATCGGGCTGAATCAGATTGAACAGTTTGCTGACAACGGTGGTGACACCACGGAAATGCCCCGGGCGGTTGGCACCTTCAAGCAGATAAGAAAGCTCTGGTACTTCGACGAAAGTCTGGCTGCTGTCAGAGCCATTCGGATACATTTCATTTGCGTTGGGAGCAAAGACCAGTTCGACCTTGCGATGGCTCAGTTTTTCGCAGTCTTCCTGTAGGGTTCGTGGATAATTGACCAAATCATCTTCATGCTCAAACTGCATGGGATTGACAAAAATACTGACGATAACTACGTCAGCCTGTGCTTTGGCGGTGTCTACCAATGACATATGGCCATCATGCAGATTACCCATAGTTGGCACGAAGGCAATACGTTTGCCTGCCTGATGCCAGCGGCGGATTTCACGGCGTAAAATGGGGATCGTTTCTATAATCAGCATTGTTCTACTCCTTTAATTGGCCATCATGCCGGGGAATAATTATTTGAATGAGTGTGCTTGGCCGGGATAAGTACCACTTTCTACCTGCTCGATATACAGGCGGATGGCATCCCGTATGTTGCCGGTTTCTTTGAGGAAATCTTTGGCAAATTTAGGTGGTCTGGCGGTGATGCCTAAGGCATCGTGCATGACCAGAATCTGACCGTCAGTGAGGTTGCCCGCGCCAATGCCAATGACTGGAATTTCCAGCGCTTCGCTCACTCGCTGTCCCAATGCTGTCGGTACACACTCCAGCACCAGTAGTTGCATACCTGCCTTTTCCAAAGCCATCGCATCGTCAAGCAATTGTTGGGCGGAGGTTTCATCACGACCCTGCACTTTATAGCCACCGAAAATATTGACCGACTGCGGCGTCAGCCCCAAATGACCACACACTGGCACGGCACGTTCGGTCAGCATGTTGACCGTCTCACACAGCCAGCTTCCGCCTTCAATTTTTATCATGTTAGCCCCGGAACGCATCAATGTCGCAGCACTGCTAAAACTCTGCTCTGGAGTGGCGTAACTCATGAAAGGCATGTCTGAGATCAGGAAAGAGTGGGGGGCACCAGCACGGACGCAGCGGGTGTGGTAAGCAATATCTTCAACCGTGACAGGTAAGGTCGAGTCAAATCCTTGTAAAGTCATGCCGAGTGAATCGCCGATAAGCATGACGTTGATGCCTTGTTCGGCAAAAAGGTGGGCAAAACTGGCATCGTAAGCTGTGATTGTAGCGAACTTGCGCTTCTCTTTTTTTAACTGACTCAGATCAGTCAGGGTTGTTGGTTTCATTGTTATCTCCTGAATAGTTAGGGCCTGTCCCATTGAGCATCACTTTTGAACCTCAATGGGACAGGCCCTGATTATCCAAAAATCGGCCACGGCTGTATGAGATATTGAATAACTTTTCCTTCATAAAACGGCTGTGTTACAACGATAAATTCTGCTATCCGTGCTACAACCAAAACGTCAGGCCATTTTCTGGAACATGTTTTAATCGTGCTGCCAGTGTTTCTCCATCTGGGAATACAAGATCCGGCGCAATTTCTGCAAGCGGATAAAGCATAAACTCGCGCTGTTTTAAGCCGTAATGGGGAACGGTCAGGCGTTCAGTCTTAATAATGCAATCGCCAAACAGCATGATATCCAGATCGAGTGTTCTCGGCCCCCAGCGCTCATCTTTGCGGATACGCCCTTGTGCCAGCTCAATGGCTTGAGTGTGATCGAGCAACGCTTCTGGTTGCAGCTTGGTTTCCAGTGCAACAGCAAGGTTGAGGTAATCTGGCTGATCTTGTGGCCCCATCGGTTTGCTGCGATAAAAAGAGGATCGCATAACAAAGCTTGTGTCAGGGATCACATGCAGGGCAGCAAGTGCACTATCGACTTGCTGCAAGGGATCAGCCAGATTACTGCCAATGGCGATGTAAACCCGTGCCATGTCAACCGTTGTCCTTGAACTGACGAGGCCGGCTGCTACGGCGGGGACGTGTTCTGCGACGAACGGGGTCGGTGCCCAGTTCTGATATCATGCCACGCTGTTGAGGTGCTGTCGCCTGTTGGAATTCTGACCACCACAGTACCAGCTCTTTCAGTTCATGCCGTGGTTCGACGCTGGCGCGTAGTTCCAATAAATCATACGCAGCGCGGAACTTCGGATGCTCCATCAGCTTATTCGCGCGTTTTCCCTGACGGCGTGGCAGACGAAGCTGCAATAACCAAATGTCACGCATGGTCGTGGTATGGCGCTTCGGAATGGCAATAGAACCGCACTGCTCATCAAGAATGTCATTCATCGCGAGAGCAAAGGCATCGTAATACGGTAAACCACCTTCCTGAGACAGTTTCTCTGCATGTTCAATCAACGGATACCACAACATGGCCGCGAATAAGAAGGCCGGATTGACACGTTTGTCGTTCTGGAGCCGATAATCGGTATTTTTCAGCACCTGTTCCAGCAGTTTTTCCAGCGGTGAGTCACTGTTTGGAGTGAAACCGCGCTGCATCATCGGGAATAGCAGTTGGAACAGATTGTACTCGCGCAGCAGTTTATAGGTGCTGTAACCATGCCCCGACTGTAATAGTTTCAGGGATTCTTCGAACAGGCGTGCGGAGGGAATATCCTTCAACAGAAAGGCAAGCTGCGGGATCGGTTCGGCAGTGGTTTTCTCGATGGTCATGTCAAGTTTGCTGGCAAAACGGACTGCGCGCAGCATACGGACAGGATCTTCACGGTAACGGGTTTCCGGATCACCTATCAGGCGAATGATCCCTGCTTGCAGGTCAGCCATTCCGCCGACGTAATCCCGCAAGGCGAAATCTTCAATGCCATAATAGAGGCTATTGATGGTGAAATCGCGGCGAACGGCATCTTCTTCGACCGAACCGAAGATATTATCGCGCAGTAACATTCCGCTTTGTGCTTTTTGTGACTGATTCCGGTCATTGGATTCAACTTGCTCGTGTGACCCACGGAAAGTGGCGACTTCAATCACATCTGGCCCAAACATAATATGGGCAAGGCGGAAACGGCGACCCACAAGCCGACAGTTACGGAAGAGTTTGCGTACCTGTTCTGGTGTGGCATTCGTTGCGATGTCGAAATCTTTGGGTTTTTTGTGCAGCAATAAATCACGAACACCACCACCGACCAGATAGGCTTGAAAACCTGATTTATTCAGGCGATACAAAACCTTCAGGGCATTGTCACTGATGTCTTTACGCGAAATTGGGTGCTGATCCCGAGGGAGCACCGTGATCGGGGGGTCCGAAGGCTTGCCCTTTGCGGGTTTTTTCTTCATTGTGGCGTTATCAGCATTTGATGAAGATGAGTGATGTTCTCTGCGATGTTTAGGCAGAGGGCTGCTCTCTATTTGAGCAGAATGGTCAGATACGGTGACTGGCCTTTCACTGGCTGCCTGTGTGTCGCGTTTTGTTTTGTTTTCGCGGATCATCAAATTACGGCAGAAAGTTGCTACTCGGTTAAAAATGGTACACCTCGATAGTGACTAAGTAATATTAAAGCAAAAAAACAGCCGCTAATCATAACTTACTGGGCATTCTTTGAGAATGCTTGCAGAGTCAATAGAAACACTTTATTTGAATTGGCGATAGGTTATGTTTTTCTGCGGAACAGGGTTTATATTCCAACCGACGATAGCTTGCCGCAGCACCTGATCTGTCGTGAGATCTTGCCAGCCTGCAATGGTGGGTTGGTTTAAAAATGATAACGCATCAATAAGCAATGGCCGTGGATCATCCAGTGGGATCGGCTGGGCATGGTTTTGCTTAGAGAGCTTATTTCCCTCTTGATTGAGAACGAGGGGTAAATGCACATAATCTGGGATCGCAAAATTCAGGTACTGGTACAGTGATAGCTGGCGAACCGTGGGTTCAATCAAATCCGCTCCTCTGACAATTTCAGTCACGCCTTGATGGTTATCATCAACAACAACGACGAGATTATAAGCGAATAAACCGTCTTTGCGATAAATGGTGAAGTCTTCTTCCGCCATTTTAGCAGGAACAGTGATGTAACCCTGCAATTTATCGTCAAACCCATAAATTGGATGGCGTTGTTTCAAGCGAACAGCGGCATTGTCAGCAGGTAAATATAAATGCCGGCAATGATCGTCATAAAACCCGCCTAATTGTTGAATGCGCTGGCGGGTACAGGTGCAGTAATAGCTGCTTCCCTGTTGTTGCAACTGAGCGAGTATTGCACGATAGGCTTCATGGCGCTGGGATTGATACAGCACCTCGCCATCCCAGCAAAGACCATAATGCTCAAGGGATTGCAATATCCGGCTGGCGGCTCCGGGAACTTCTCTTGGGGGATCGATGTCATCAATGCGCATCAGCCATTTGCCATGGCAGGCATGTGCCTGTAGGTAACTGCCCAGTGCAGTTACTAGGGAACCGAAGTGGAGATCCCCGGAAGGGGACGGAGCGAAACGCCCGATATATAATGCGGAATGTTCAGATTGAGTCATATCAGGATAAATATAAGGGAGCATACGGCGCCATTCAGCGCCGTACTCAGCCCTACCGGTCAGCCAGCCATTTGCTTTTCGCGAATTTCGGCCAACGTTTTACAGTCAATGCATAAGTCAGCTGTCGGGCGAGCTTCTAAACGGCGGATGCCGATTTCAACCCCACAGGATTCACAATAGCCGAAATCGTCATCTTCGACTTTTTTCAGCGTTTTTTCGATCTTTTTGATCAACTTACGTTCACGATCCCGATTACGTAGTTCAAGACTGAATTCTTCTTCTTGCGCCGCACGGTCAACTGGATCAGGGAAGTTCGCTGCCTCATCTTGCATATGAGATACAGTACGGTCTACTTCATCCCTGAGTTGATTGCGCCATGCTTCCAGAATCAGCTTGAAATGCGTTAACTGGGCATCGTTCATGTATTCTTCGCCTGGCTTTTCTTGGTAAGCTTCTACCCCAGCGATGGCGAGAATGCTCAAGGACGAGGTTTTGCGTTTTTGCCCTTCTTGCATAATGCTTCTCCTTACACACGCACTATCAAACGACCCCCCCAACAATGGGGGGAAAAAAATAGGCCGCTATAAATAGCAGATGACTGCGAGGTTGGCAATTGTTCCTGCCATTAGTTTTGCAATGGTGTGAAGGCTACCGTGTTTACTGCCTAAATATGTTGCAAAACTTGCCTCATCAGTATGTTCTGTTTACAAATTATCCTATTGATACAAAAGGTAATTTGTGACTTAGAACCATCCTGTCTTTTGTCATGCTGGCCCCGTAACAGATTACTTCGACCCCTGAATTGCATGCTTGTTCCAAAAGACATGCATAATCATGGTCAATATGTTTTGCTGCCGCAACCTGACTAATCCCAGAATGTAAAACAGCAAAGAACAGAACAGCACGCTGCCCCTGTTGTGCTATCAATGATAGCTCACGTAAATGTTTTTGCCCTCGAATTGTCACTGTGTCCGGAAAATAGCCCTTATTTTCCTGCAACAATGTCACCGATTTGACTTCAATATAGCAGTTAACTCTCTGTTTTGACTGTAACAATAAATCTATCCGACTCTTCTCTTTTCCATAGACCACTTCACGGCGGATTTGCTCATAGTCAGATAATTCTGAAATTGCATTTTTTTCAATGGATTGATAGACCAATTCGTTGGCTCTGAGTGTATTGACACAAATCAAATGCCCGTTCTGGGTCTGAGTCAGTTCCCAGCTATTCGGATATTTACGTTTGGGATTGTCTGATGTGGAATACCACACGGTATCTCCCGGCATCGCGCATCCTGTCATTGCTCCGGTATTAGCACAGTGTATGGTCAGCGTTTCGCCTTCCGGGGTGAGGACATCGGCAAGAAAGCGCTTATAGCGACGGATTAGGGTCGCTGACTTCAGGGGAGGCGAAAATTCCATAAATTTTCCTTCATCGCTAATGGTCGGCAAGATCAATGAACTGAAATTAAAGTAGCCAATGCTACAATGACGCCCATTGAAAGTTAATGGTTAGGGTGATCCTTTGTTATTACCAATTTATGATGTTTTGGACTCTGTTATAACTAAGTTGAAAACGTCGAAACAGGTATTGTTGCATGCACCCACAGGGGCCGGGAAATCGACCGGATTGCCATTGGCGATCCTGAATAAAGCTCAACTGACAGGGCGCATTATTATGCTGGAACCTCGGCGCCTTGCAACGCGCAGTGTAGCAGAGCGTCTTGCCGAACAATTGAATGAGCCTGTTGGCGTAACGGTAGGTTATCGGATGAGGGCGGAAACCAAAGTCAGTGCCTCTACACGCCTTGAAGTTGTCACTGAGGGTATTTTGACCCGAATGCTACAACAAGATCCTGAATTAAGCGATGTTTCTCTGGTTATTCTCGATGAATTCCATGAGCGGAGTTTACAGGCCGATCTCGCGTTGGCGTTGTTGCTGGATGTACAGGAAGGTCTGCGTGAAGATCTGCGTATTCTGGTGATGTCCGCGACGCTGGACAATCAGCGTCTTTCTTCTTTATTACCTGATGCGCCCGTGATTGTTTCAGAAGGTCGTAGCTATCCGGTAGCACGATCGTATCATCCGCTGCCGATTCATCAGCATTTTGAACAATCAGTGGCTTCGGCAGTGTTGCGTTTATTACAGCAGGAAACGGGATCATTGTTACTGTTTCTGCCCGGTGTGGGTGAAATCCAGCGTGTGTTGGCGCAACTTGAACAAAAAATCAATGACGATACTTTATTGTGTCCACTGTACGGTGCGTTGTCGTTATCCGATCAACGGAAGGCGATAGCTCCCGCGCCAGCAGGAATGCGCAAAGTCGTGCTGGCCACCAATATTGCGGAAACCAGTCTGACGATTGAAGGTATCCGGTTGGTGGTGGATAGCGGCCTTGAACGTACCAGCCGCTTTGAGCCGAAGAGTGGCCTGACCCGATTGATGACCCAACGCATCAGCCAAGCGTCAATGGTACAACGGGCTGGGCGGGCAGGAAGGCTGGAAGAAGGTGTCTGCTGGCATTTATTCAGTCGCGAGCAGGCGGAACGCGCTACGGAATACAGTGAGCCGGAAATTCTGCATTCAGATCTGAGCAGCCTGCTACTTTCATTATTACAGTGGGGATGTCGTGACAGTAATCAGTTGAACTGGCTGGACAATCCACCACAGCCCGCACTTGCAGTGGCTCAATCGCTGCTGCTGCGATTGGGGGCGCTGGATGATAATCAGCAATTGACTGCCCGTGGCTGGCAAATGGCGGAGGCGGGTAGTGAACCGCGTCTGGCGGCCATGTTGTGCGCAGGCAAAGAGCGGAGTGATGAGGCGCTGGCAACGGCAGCAAAACTGGTAGCGATCTTGGAAGAACCTCCCCGCAGTGGGCTGCCGGATCTCACTCATTGGATAAATTCAAACCAACCTCATTGGCAGCAGCGCGCCAATCAGCTTATCAGGAATCTTGCGAGCAAGACTGCAAAAATAGGATCTAAAAAAATCAGCACAGAAAAGATGAATGCTGCGCTTGTACCTGAACTATTAGTACAGGGATTTCCTGATCGGATTGCTAAAAACCGTGATAATCTTGGCCGTTTTCAGTTAGCCAATGGTTTGGGTGTAGCACTGGAACATGACGATCCGTTGTCGGGAGAGCAGTGGCTGATAGCGCCTACATTGCAGCAAAACAGTAAAAACCCCGATGCCAGAGTCTTGCTCGCTTGCCCGCTGAACATCGAACACACTATTCATCAATATCCGAGCCTGTTTACAGAACAGGCAGCCGTGGAGTGGGATAATAATAAAGGCACTCTGCGAGCATGGAAACGTCTGCAATGCGGGCGTTTGACTGTCAGAGCGCAGCTTTTAGCAAAACCTTCTCAGGCGGAATTACAGGAAGCCCTGCTGAACTGGGTTCGGCAGGAAGGGTTGGCGGCGTTGAATTGGTCGCCGGAAGCATTGCAGTTGCGCATCCGGCTGCAAAGGGCAACAGAATGGCTATCTGAAATTGAGTGGCCTGCGGTGGATGATGACAGTCTGCTGGATTCCCTCGAGCAGTGGCTTCTGCCTATGTTGGAGGGAGTGGGGGATTTGAAGGGATTACGCCAGATTGAGCTGTCGTGTGCTCTTCTGGCTCTGCTTGATTGGCAGCAACGGCAAATACTGGATAATGAATTGCCTACTAATTACACTGTGCCGACCGGGAGTAGGATTACCATCCAATATTTCCACGATAAACCGCCTGTGCTGTCAGTCAGAATGCAAGAAATGTATGGAGAGCAGCAAAATCCAGTACTGGCGAAGGGGCGGGTTCCTGTGGTCGTTGAACTGTTATCTCCGGCGCATCGTCCATTACAGATTACGCAAGATCTCGCTGCATTCTGGCAGGGGGCTTATCGTGAGGTGCAAAAAGAGATGAAGGGACGTTATCCCAAACATTTATGGCCAGATGATCCGGCCAACACAGCGCCGACGAGGCGTGTGAAAAAATATATGTGACTGGTTTGATGCAGTCAGACTTCTATATTGAATAAACATTTGGAGATTTCGGTATGTCTGATGATGATCGTCAGCCAATCGGACGCAAGGGCAAAAAACCAGAACTTCGTCGTGGGCGTCCAGCAAAAAAACGCCATCGGCGGGATGACTATGAAAATGATGAAAATAATGATTTTGATGACGACGATGAGGAAGAGGTCATGACGAAAAAAGGGAAAAAATCCCGTCCGCCAAGGAGTCGATGGCTAGGATTCTGGTTGCTGCTGTTGAAAGTATTTATTGTGCTGACAGTGCTCATGGTTATTTACGGTTTTTATCTGGATAACAAAATTCGTCATCGTATTGATGGGAAAGTATGGGATTTACCCGCTGCGGTGTACGGGCGTATGGTCAACCTTGAGCCGGGCATGAATTACAGCAAGAACGAAATGATTCGGTTGCTGGAAGGCATGCAGTATCGGAAGGTGACCAAAATCACGCGTGCCGGTGAGTTTGTTGTCAGGGGCAACAATATTGAAATGCTGCGCCGTCCGTTTGACTTCCCTGACGGTAAAGAAGGGCAGATCCAGGCTCGGCTGGTCTTCAGTGATAACCATATTGCCAGCATCGAAAACATGGAAAACCAGCGCCAGTTTGGTTTTTTCCGTCTCGATCCGAAACTGATTACGATGATGCAATCGCCGAATGGCGAACAGCGTTTGGTTGTCCCGCGTTCAGGTTTTCCGGATTTACTGGTTCAGACTCTGCTGGAAACCGAAGATCGTTATTTCTATGAGCACGATGGGGTCAGGCCGCTTTCCATTGCCCGTGCGGTGCTGGCGAACCTGACCGCCGGGCGTACGGTTCAGGGAGGCAGTACACTGACACAGCAGTTGGTCAAAAACCTGTTCCTCTCCAATGAACGTACCTTCAGCCGTAAAGCGAATGAAGCTTACATGGCGTTACTGATGGATGCCCGCTATAACAAGGATCGCATTCTTGAACTGTACCTGAACGAAGTTTATCTGGGGCAGAGCGGCGATGAACAGATCCGCGGCTTCCCATTGGCCAGTCTGTATTATTTCGGGCGTCCGATTGATGAACTGAGTCTGGATCAGCAGGCGCTGTTGGTGGGAATGGTCAAGGGAGCATCGATGTATAACCCGTGGCGCAATCCTAAACTGGCACTGGAACGCCGCAACGTGGTATTAAAAATCCTCCTGAACAGGCAAATTATCGATCAGGAACTCTATGATCTGTTGAGCGCTCGTCCGCTGGGTGTGAAACCCAAAAGTGGAGTGATTACCCCACAGCCCGCTTTCATGCAATTGGTACGTCAGGAATTACAGGAAAATCTGGGTGATAAGATTAACGATCTGTCGGGCGTGAAAATCTTTACAACACTGGACCCTGTATCACAGGATGCGGCGGAAAAATCCGTGGAAGAGGGCGTTGCCGATCTGCGGAAAACCCGCAAGGTAGATGATCTGGAAGGCGCGATGGTCGTTGTTGACCGTTTCAGTGGCGAAGTTCGTGCGATGGTCGGGGGTTCTCAACCAGAATATGCAGGTTTTAACCGGGCCTTGAATGCACGTCGTCTGATTGGTTCTCTTGCCAAACCTGCGACTTATTTGACGGCACTGAGTCAGCCGGATAAATACCGCATGAATACTTGGCTGGCGGATGAGCCTATTTCGATACCTCTGTCGGGCGGAAAATCTTGGCAACCGAGGAATTTCAGCCGTAATTTTAGTGGACGTGTCATGCTGGTGGATGCGTTGGCTCGTTCGATTAATATTCCGACAGTGAATCTGGGGCTGGGTGTTGGGCTGGATCGCATTACCAGTACCTTGATCTCACTCGGCATTCCGGCTAAAGAAATCCAACAGGTTCCTTCCATGCTGCTGGGTGCAATCAACCTGACTCCGATGGAAATGGCTCAAGAGTTCCAGACCATTGCCAGCGGCGGCAATCGGGCGAAACTTTCGGCATTGCGTTCAATCCTTGCGGAAGATGGTACAGTGATTTACCAGAGTTATCCGCAGGCAGAGCGGGCAGTGCCTCCACAGGCGGCTTATCTGACACTGTACGGTATGCAACAGGTGGTGGCTCGTGGTACAGGCAGTTCGCTGACGAAAAAATACGGTAAATACAATCTGGCAGGTAAGACGGGAACCACCAACGATCTGCGCGACAGTTGGTTTACCGGCATCGATGGTAAGGAAGTGGCGATCGTCTGGACCGGGCGTGATAACAATGGCCTAACCAATCTGACGGGAGCAACGGGGGCATTGAAGATCTACCTCCGCTATCTGGAAAATGAAACGCCATTAGTACTGAATAATCGTCCACCGGAAGGCATTGTGGATATGTCCGTCAATGAAGATGGCAGTTTCAACTGTACTGGTAATGGCATCAGGATGTTGCCGGTCTGGACAGATGATCCGCAGAGTTTATGCCAGCAATCTACGCCACAGCCGGTTGAGGATAACAAAGAAGAGGCTCCGGGCTGGCTACAGGAAATGTTTGATCAGTAATAGAATATCGCTCCCCATCGATTCTGATGGGGGGTAGTTGAAATTTTGACCGATATGGGTTAATTCGATTATAATGATTAAATCGAACGATATTAAAGAGGCTATGACGATGAATGCACTTTCTGCTAATGAAGCTAAAACCCATTTCGGCGATATGATATTAAAAGTGCAGCAGGCACCAATCCAGATTAACAAGAACGGTAAACCCGTTGCGGTGGTTATTTCTATGGATGAATATCAAAGTATCGAAATGCTCAAATTGCAATTATTGCAAGCAAGAGCGGTTCAGGCCAAAGTTGATATGGAAGCAGGAAAACTGACCGATGGCGAAGCCTTTTTTGATGAGTTAGAAGCTGGCCAATACGATTGATGTCTACTTATCATTTAACCCCTGATGCCCAGTCGGATTTAATTAAAATCCGCCGATTTACGGTACAACAATGGGGGCTCGCTCAGTCTCAAAAATATTTATCAGAACTGAGGAAGACCATCAGTTTGCTTGCCGAAACACCTTCCCTTGGTAAATCTAGGCCAGAAGTTGGGGAGAACGTACTGAGTTTTCCTCATGTCAGTCATGTTATCTACTACGTGGTGCATAAGCGGCAATTGTTGGTTTTCGGCGTGTTGCACAAAAGCATGGTGCCGCTCGATCATTTAGTAAAAAGGGAGATGATTTAATGACATGGGTTGATGAGACATATTTATTGACGCCTATCAGATCCTGAAATAGGCCGCAGGCAAGGATGAGTCCATTCTGTTTACCCAATAAGACGCCACAGGATTGTGGCGTCACAGATGACGGAATCGCTTATTTCAGTTTGGCAAAACAGCGAGCGGCGGCATCAACGGTACGCTGAATATCTTCATCTGAATGGGCGATGGACATAAAGCCGGCTTCAAACGCGGAAGGAGCCAGATAGACGCCTTCATCCAGCATCAAGTGGAAGAATTGCTTGAAGCGTTCAACATCACACGCCATGACATCCTGATAGCAAGTCACGCTTTCTGCGTCGGTAAAGAAAATACCGAACATCCCGCCAACGTGGTTAACCACCAGAGGAACGCCCGCTGCTGATGCCGCGTTTTTCAGGCCAACCGCCAGCTTGTCTGTCAGTTCGCTCAAACGCTGGTGAATGCTGGGCTGGGCGACTTCATTCAGGCAAGCCAGACCCGCAGCCATAGCGATTGGATTACCGGAGAGGGTTCCTGCCTGATAAACCGGGCCAGTGGGTGCCAGTTTTTCCATGATGTCCTGACGGCCGCCAAATGCGCCCACTGGCATACCGCCACCGATGATTTTGCCGAGGGACGTCAGATCCGGTTTAACGTTGTAATACTCTTGTGCGCCGCCCAAAGCGACACGGAACCCGGTCATGACTTCATCAATGATCAGTAAAGCACCGAATTCATCACACAGCTTACGCAGGCCCGGCAGAAATTCTGGTCGTGGAGGAATGCAGTTCATGTTACCGGCGACGGGTTCTACGATGATACAGGCGATCTCTTCTGGGTATTTTTCGAAGGCTTCACGCACGGAATTCAGGTCATTATAGACGCAGGTCAGAGTATGTTTGGCGAAATCGGCAGGAACGCCCGGAGAATTGGGCTGGCCGATGGTCAAGGCGCCGGAACCCGCTTTGACCAGCAAACAGTCAGCGTGGCCGTGATAGCAGCCTTCAAATTTGATGATCTTATCGCGCTCGGTATAACCACGCGCCAGACGAATGGCGCTCATGGTGGCTTCTGTACCGGAGTTCACCATGCGAACCATATCCATAGAAGGCACCAACGCTGTCACTAGTTTTGCCATTTCCACTTCGGCAGCCGTTGGTGCACCAAAGCTCAGGCCACGCTCGGCGGCTTCAATCACGGCGTTGCGAATGGCTGGATGATTGTGCCCCAGTACCATTGGCCCCCATGATCCGACATAATCGATATAGGCATTGCCATCAACATCGTAAAGGTAAGCACCATCGGCGCGTTGGATAAAGACAGGCGTACCACCAACGCCATTAAAAGCGCGTACCGGCGAGTTGACACCGCCGGGGATCACCTGTTTTGCCTGAGAGTAAAGCATTTCGGACTGGCTCATTAATAAAAGCTCCTGAAAGATAAGGGTACAGATAGGGGGAGGCCATTTTAAAGCAGCCTGATGGGGAAGCCAAATCATCCTGACATAGAGAGGCTTGTTGCCTTCGTGTAGCAAAACTTGAACGAATCAGTCAGGTATTGGATAATCGCGGCTAACTGATCAGAAGGTTTAAAACGACTTTCCGAGAATTTTCACCGGAACACCGGTCTGGAGCAAAAAAATGAGCGATGATGCTGCATTGCCTTTGCAGTTTACTGATGCCGCAGCCAATAAAGTTAAAGTACTGGTTGCTGATGAAGATAACCCGAACCTGCGTCTGCGGGTTTATATTACAGGTGGTGGCTGTAGCGGTTTCCAGTATGGTTTCACTTTCGATGATCAAATGAACGAAGGTGATCTGACGATTCAGAAACAAGGTGTTGAGTTGGTGGTTGACCCGATGAGCCTGCAATATCTGGTGGGTGGCTGTGTTGATTATACGGAAGGGCTGGAAGGTTCCCGTTTTATCGTCACTAACCCGAATGCAAAAACTACCTGTGGTTGTGGTTCTTCTTTCAGCGTCTGATCGAAAATATGATACCGCTATTAAAAATAAGGGCAGCTTAAGAGCCGCCTTTATTTTTTTCTACGTTGGCCTCTAGCCGCCAGCAAGATTAAGCTCCCGACAAAGCTGCTCGGTCGCCAGAATAATTCGTGGCCCTGCACGGCTGAACCAATCGTCATTCAGGGTGATGATCTTGACATTCAACTGTGGCTGCCAAAAATCCGCCACGCGCTGTTTTTGATCTTCAGTTCCTCCCAGCACAATCACTTCAGGTTTGCGTGTAAGTACTTGCTCACGATTGACTTGCGGCCACGGTACAGTGCTGTCGGCAAAGATGTTTTTACCACCACATGCGGATACGATTTCACTTTGAATGGTGTGATCGGATGAAGTAAAAATCGGATTCATGCCAAATTGTAAAAACACCGGCTTGGGATTGGGGGTGGCATGGGTTTGTTTTAATCGGCTGAATGTCTGGCGGATATCAGTGGCTGATTTTTTGGCGATATCGGGGCGTGGGCTATAGACAGCTAGTCGTTCCAGATCGGTTGCGACATCTTCCACTTTTTTCACATCAGAATAAAAAATCGGGATACCTAATGCGGCGAGCTGTTCTAACGGACGCTGGGGATTACCGCCGCGCCAGGCCAGAATCAGATCGGGTTTCAGGGCAATGATCCGTTCAACATTGATGCCTTGCCAATCAGCGACTTGCTCTAGTTTTTTGGCGGCTTCGGGATAATCGGAGTAAGCACTGACTGCAACAAGCCGATCGCCTAGTCCTGCCGCATACGCGAGTTCGGTCGTCGAGGGCGCAAGGCTGATAACACGAGAGGCTGCTGCGTGAAGTGGCGCACTGACACTATATAGAAAACTAAAGAGCAGGAATGAGAATGACAACCAGATTGATCTAAGTGAGATTATTTTCATCCAGAGTTTCATGATCGGTGCTCCACTTCAATTAATTGATTAATTAATGTTGGCTGAGTTCGCTCAACATGGCGTTGACCATCCGTGTTGATTCACGGGCAGCGATAACTAAGAATTCATCAAAGCTGATATGAGATTCCTGATCGGCAACATCAGAAATGGCACGAACCACCACGAATGGAATTTGATACTGGTGGCAGACATGGCCGATAGCTGCCGCTTCCATTTCGACTGCCGCGGCTCGCGGGAAAGTAGCACGGATACGCGCCAGGGGTTCTGCGCCATTGATAAAGGCATCACCGCTACAAATCAGCCCACGAACTGCATTCAGGTCAAGGGATTTAATGCATTTTTCGGCCAGTGTAATTAATTGGCTGTCGGCGATAAAAGCAGGTGGACATTGTGCCATTTGACCCGGCTCATAACCAAAGGCAGTGAGATCGGCATCGTGATAGCGGACTTCTCCGGAAACCACGATATCTCCCACATTCAGTTTAGGGTCAAGGCCGCCGGCTGATCCGGTGTTAATCACGATGTCTGGCTGGCAATGTTCAATCAACAGGGTAGTGCCAAGAGCAGCCGAGACTTTACCGATGCCGGATTTCAGCAACGCGATGTCAACGCCATTCAGCTTGCCGGTGTAGATTTCACATCCGCCCCGCGACACCGTTTGCAGACCTTCAATCTGGTCACGCAGTAGTGTTACTTCTTGTTCCATTGCGCCTATTACACCTACTTTCATTGTGTCATACTCATGGTTAATTAATGGATTAGTGTCTATGAAAAGGCACTCTTATTCGATGCGGCAGTGTAACATTGAATCACTGTTTACTGGATATTCCGGCTATAAATAAGCGTTTCATTCGGTATGGGGGGATTAATGACTAAAATTGATTTCAAGCAGAAGTTGAATTACCAGCGTAAGTACAGCAACTCTTCCATACATCCTGACGATGAAGATCAGGTGAATCGTCAATTCGAAAGTGACCGTGGGCGGATCATCAATTCAGCCGCTATCCGGCGCTTGCAGCAGAAAACGCAGGTTTTTCCGCTGGAACGCAACGCCGCCGTGCGCAGCCGGTTGACTCACTCGCTGGAAGTGCAGCAAATCGGTCGCTATATTTCAAAAACGATTATTGCAGAACTGGCAAAGCAGAATCTGCTGGAAAAATATGGGCTGAGTGATCGCTTACTTGCTTTTGAAAGCCTGATTGAAATGGCCTGCTTGATGCATGATATCGGTAATCCGCCGTTTGGTCATTTTGGTGAGGCGGCGATTAGAGATTGGTTCTCGCGTCGATTAGATCCTGATTATTTTTCAGATTGCGCTTCTGAAAGCACAGTTCGGCAAGATGGCTGTAAGGTGGCGGCATTGAGCTACAATGGTGAAGCCAAAAAAGATCTGTTCCGGCGCCAGTTACGTAAGGATTTATGTGAGTTCGAGGGCAATGCCCAAGCTATCCGGCTGGCACATAATCTGCTTAAACTGAATCTGACTTATGCCCAAATCGGCTGTATCCTGAAATATACCTGCCCGGCTTACCGTCTTGAAGAATCACCTGACGAATTCAGTTACCTGATGAAGAAAAAAGGCTATTACTGGTCGGAAGACAGTTTTATCCATGAATTAAGAAAAGAGCTGCAATTGGGGGATTTCTGCCGTTTTCCGCTGACGTATATTATGGAAGCCGCAGACGATATCTCTTATTGCATTGCTGATTTGGATGATGCGGTTGAAAAGGGCATTTTCAATGTTGAACAGTTGGTGGAATACCTGAAAAATGAGTGGCAGGAAAATGGGGGACACAGGAAAGGGGATTTATTTGAATTCACGGTAATGCAGGCTCATAAGAAAACGGCCAGCAATGAGGCTCGTCGCAGTATTCATGAACAATTTTTCATGTACCTGCGGGTATTTATTACCGGTAAACTGGTGCCCTATACCGCTAAACGTTTTATTGAGCATTTGCCTGAAATCTATGCCGGTACATTCAATCATGCTTTGTTGGAAGAGAATGGCGATGAACATCGTCTATTGCAGATTCTGAAAAGTGTCACGCGGAAATGGGTATTTAATCACCCTGAAGTCGAAGAGCTGGAATTGCAGGGCTATCGGATTATTACCGGATTGCTGGATGTTTATAGCCCATTGCTGGAGTTATCTCGGCAGGATTTTATGGCGCTGCACCGAGATAATTTTCACAAAAAATACTTTATTGAAACGCGCCTGCTGCACAAATTATCCACCAAACACCGTCTGGCCTATGAAGAAGCGGTAGAAAGCATTATTGCCACTGATGAAGCGGAAAAAGATGTGCTCGAATTTTATTATCGGGCGCGTTTGATTCAGGACTATATCAGTGGCATGACTGACCATTATGCTTACGAAGAATATCGTAAATTTATGGTATCGAAGTGAGAGGTTCGGCCGCTCTCAGTACATCGGGAGCCGCTGTGATGACGTGATTGATCTCATCAATGAATTCCAGTAATTCTGGCTCCAGATCTGCCAGAGGAATAGCTTGTCTCAGTTGTTTTTCGATGAATTCACAAATCGATTTCAGTTTGGGGACGCCGTTGTAACAGCAACTGCCATGTAATTGGTGGACATGATGCTGAAACTGTTTGCGATCAACGTCGCTATCTGCTGCCAAGATCTGCTCAATCATCGCTTTCATTTCTGGCAGCGATTGTACTAGCATCTTCAGCATTTCCCGTGCCAAAGATTCTTTTCCGGCAGTTTGTTTCAAAGCCATATCCCAATCGATGAACTGTGATTTTTTCTTTTGACTGTATTGATTCAGCAGTGTTTTCAGGCGATGTTCATCCAATGGTTTTGACAGGCAATCAACAAACGGGGAACGTCCCCCATTTTGAGTTTCATTACAGGGAAAAGCCGTCACGGCCACAATAGGAGTCTCTTTATGTTGTGGCAATTGATGGATCTGTTCAGAGGTTTGAATACCGTCTATATCTGCCATCTGAATATCCATCAGAATCAGATCCAGCGTGTGTTGTTGTGCCGTGGTCAGCGCTTCCAGACCACTGCTGCACAGCAGAGTGTTCTCGATTTGTTCGCCCAATAAAGTGCCAATTAATTTCAGGTTGGCCGGATTATCATCCACTGCCATCACGGTTATGGGCAAACGTGGAAAAACCGAGGGAATGGGCAGGCGTTCAGGTAATGAACCTAATAAAAATGCTTCTTTTTCTAGCCAGATATCAAAATAAAACACGGTTCCTTTTGCGGGTTCGCTGATGAAATCGATCTCTCCTTTCATTTCATTGACCAGCCTTTTGGTAATGCTCAAGCCCAGCCCGGTTCCCCCGTAGTGGCGGGTAATGCTGGCATCGGCCTGATTGAATGCCTGGAACAGAATCGGGCGATATTCTGGTTTAATGCCGATGCCCGTATCGGTTATGGTGAAATCAATCTGCACGAGATGATGCTGTTGCTGACGTAATTTGACCTCCAGTATCACGCTGCCTTTATCTGTGAATTTAATCGCGTTGCCAATCAGGTTAGTGAGTATTTGCTGCAAGCGAATGGGATCGCCGATCATCAGGTTAGGCAATTTGTCATCTATGCGATGATGCAGGGGAAGGTTTTTCTCGCTGGCCGCGGGAGTAAGCAATTCAATGACTTCATTGACCGTATCTCGCAGTAGAAAAGGAACTTGATCCAGCACCAGTTTATTCGATTCCAGCCGTGAGAAATCCAGAATGTCATTGATAATTTTCAGTAAATTATTGGCAGAACGTTCAATCACATAAAGATATTCGGCTTGCTGAGAAGTAATGGGTGTTTTGAGCATCTGACGGGTAAAGCCAATAACGCCATTAAGCGGCGTGCGTAATTCATGGGACATATTTGCCAGAAATTCTGTTTTGATCTTAACCGCTTCCTGTGCGCGTTTTTTGGCTAGAGTCAGTTCAACGTTTTGGATTTCTAACTGTTCCATGGTGATTTGTAAGTCAGATGTGGCCTGATCAATATGTAACTGCATCTCATCTTTATATTTCGACAGCGATTCCGCGACGGTATTGATGCCATTCTGGAGTGCGGCCAGTTCTCCCGGCATCGCGCCAGTGACACGAATGTTCAATTGCCCCTGCCGTATCCGCTCTACGACTCTCACCATACCACCCAGTGGCTGTGTCACTTTGCGTACCAAAATGTGGGCAAACAGGGCAGTGCCGCCAAGACAGAGGATCAGCAGGATGATTGAAGTCGTAATTTCTTTATATTGCTGGATTTGAGCCGCTCTCAAATCCAGATCAATGGTGATATAGCCGATGGGATTGGCTTTGCTGGTGGTATTGCGCCATTCGTTTTCCTGAGTGTTTTCTGCAATCAGCGGCATCATCAAAATGATGTTATTGTCGTGTCCTGATTGACTCGATAGTGTCTTTGGGATTGGCTCACCAGGAGGCAGCCGCAATTGGCTGGCATCATATTTATCATTAGAAATGTCGAAAAGCTTATGATCTTTATCAAAAATCGCAATGGCTTTGACAATATCGGAGTTGCGGCGATGCAGGCTATTGACTAATACCTCGACCCGTCGATGATTATCCAGATTGATGCCCACTTCGCTGGCGATGGACAACGGTTCAATAATGCTGATCCCACTGCGGACTATCAGGTTCTTCAACTCGTAATAACGGTATGAGATAAATGATATACTCACCAGCGTTCCGACCAGTAAAACAGGAACCAATATCAGGCTCATCATACGGGTGCGTAGGCTATATTTGGTCATAAGCGTCCATTGTGGGAAAATCAAAACTTAATTTTTCAAAGTCAGTCAGAATCATGGTGCAATTTTACTCCCCAAACCGCCGTTCCGTAAACCGAGGCATTATTTCCGTTACCGCAGATAACCTTGATGCACAAGGGCAAGGTATTGCCCGTCATCAGGGAAAAACGATCTTTATTCAGGGATTATTGCCGGGTGAACAGGCCCAAATCCAACTGACAGAAGAAAAACGCCAGTTTGCCAAGGCCAAAATAGTAAAACGGCTATCAGACAGCCCGTCTCGTGTTGTACCGCGCTGCCCGCATTTCAATGTGTGTGGCGGTTGTCAGCAGCAGCACGTTGCGATTGAGCTGCAAGCCAAAACTAAGGCCAGCGTACTGGAACACCTTATCCAGCGAGAAACTGGCATCAGTATCAGTGCTCATCCCATCATTCATAGCCCGGAATATGGTTATCGGCGTCGGGTACGGCTTGGCCTGCAATACGATGTTAAGAAAAACCCGGCCAGGCAGCACAAATTATTGATGGGATTTCGCCAGAGCCAGACCAACGATTTGGTGGCCGTTACACATTGTCCGGTAATGCGTCCTGAATTGGAACAATTATTGCAGCCGTTATCCCAGTGCCTGAATAGCCTGAGTGCGGTTAAACGGCTGGGACACGTTGAGTTGGTGCTGGCGGAGAATGGCCCGTTAATGGTGCTGCGTCATCTTGATCCACTGAAGTGCGAAGATAGGGAAAAATTGTGCACTTTTTCGGTGCAGCATAAGGCGGCAGTCTATCTGGCTGGCGATGAAAAATCCCTTGAGCCTTTGATAGAAGGGCAGCCTGCTCCGTGGTATCAGGTGGATGGGTTGAAACTGGAATTCAGCCCGCGGGATTTTATTCAGATTAATGATGAAGTTAACCAGCAAATGGTGGCACAGGCGTTGACCTGGCTGGATTTGCAGCCGACGGATCGGGTATTGGATCTATTTTGTGGCATGGGGAACTTTACCTTGCCGATGGCGACTAAAGTACAGGCCGCAGTGGGTGTCGAAGGGGTTGCCGCGCTGGTCGCGAATGGGCAATATAATGCCCGGCTCAATGAACTTAATAACGTCGATTTTTTCCACGAAAATCTGGAATCGGATATTCACCAGCAGCCTTGGGCGGTGCTGGGGTTCAATAAAGTGCTGCTGGACCCAGCCCGTGCAGGTGCGGCGGGCGTCATGTCACATATTGTAAAACTGGCCCCTGAAAGAGTGGTGTACGTTTCCTGTAACCCCACGACGCTGGCGCGGGACAGCAAAGTTCTGCTGGAGGCTGGTTATCATCTTGTCAGTGTGCGGATGCTGGATATGTTTCCGCACACCGGCCATCTGGAATCCATGGCATTGTTCAGCCGTGAGCCGATGGCTATCGAGTAGGGAGGAATTATGGTTGCGGTAAGAAGTGCACATCTCACACCGGCAGGTGAATTTGCGGTCGATAAGTGGATCACGAGTTTAAATATCACGAATCCACAATCCAGTGAGAAATTAGCCGAAACATGGCATTACTGTCACGAAAAAGTCCAGGATCACCCTGATGCGGCGCTGTTGCTGTGGCGCGGTGTGGAAATGGTGGAAATCCTGTCCACATTGAGTATGGATAATGACAGTATGCGCGCTGCGCTGCTCTTTCCCATCCTTGATGCCAAACTGCTCGATAATGAAACAGTGACAGAAACATTTGGCACGGCCATTACCAATCTGGTGCATGGCGTGATGGAAATGGATGCTATTCGCCAGTTGAAAGCTACCCACACAGATTCCACCAGCTCAGTGCAGGTCGATAATGTGCGTCGGATGCTGCTGTCGATGGTGGAAGATTTCCGCTGTGTGATCATCAAGCTGGCGGAACGGATCGCCCATTTACGGGAAGTGAAAGACGCCAGCGAAGATGAGCGGGTACTGGCGGCAAAAGAGTGTTCCAACATCTATGCGCCTCTTGCCAATCGGCTGGGTATCGGTCAGCTAAAATGGGAACTGGAAGATTTCTGTTTCCGCTACCTGCATCCTGATGAATACAAAAAGATTGCCAAACTCCTGCATGAGCGCCGGATCGATCGCGAACAGTACATCGGAAAGTTTGTTACGACCATACGCAAATACATGCTCAAAGAAGGGATCTCGGTCGAAATTTATGGGCGTCCCAAGCATATTTACAGCATCTGGCGCAAGATGCAGAAAAAATCCCTCGCCTTTGATGAACTGTTTGATGTGCGGGCAGTGCGTATTGTCGTTGAGCGTTTACAGGACTGCTATGCGGCTTTGGGAATAGTGCATACTCACTATCGTCATCTGCCGGATGAATTTGATGATTATGTCGCTAACGCCAAACCGAATGGTTATCAGTCCATTCATACCGTCGTACTGGGGCCGAATGGGAAAACGCTTGAAATTCAGATCCGCACCCGCCAGATGCATGATGATGCTGAACTTGGGGTTGCCGCCCATTGGAAATACAAAGAAGGCACCGCCATTGGCGGCGGCAAATCGGGCAGTTATGAAAGCCGTATTGCATGGCTGCGTAAGCTGATCGCATGGCAGGAGGAGATGGCGGACACTGGCGAAATGCTGGATGAAGTTCGCAGCCAAGTGTTTGATGATCGTGTTTATGTCTTTACGCCAAAAGGCGATGTGATTGACTTGCCGGCAGGCTCTACGCCGTTGGATTTTGCCTATCACATTCACAGTGACGTCGGGCATCGCTGCATCGGGGCGAAAATTAGCGGACGCATCGTGCCGTTCAGCTATCAGCTTCAGATGGGGGATCAAATTGAAATTATCACCCAGAAGCATCCGAATCCAAGCCGTGACTGGCTGAATCCGAACCTTGGCTATGTAACCACCAACCGGGGACGAGCAAAGATCCACAACTGGTTCCGCAAGCAGGATCGTGACAAGAACATCATTGCCGGCCGCCAGATGCTGGACAATGAACTGACCCATTTGGGGATCACTGTCAAGGAAGCCGAGAAAGAACTTATTGCCCGTTATAACGTTCATTCGCTGGAAGAAGTGTTGGCGGGGATTGGTGTTGGTGACATCCGTATTCACCAATTGATGAATTTCCTGCAAAGCAAGTTCAACAAAACGACGGCGGAAGAAGCTGATCGTAAAGCGCTGCGCAATCTGGAAAACAAAACCTACACTCCGCGCAATGTAAAACAAGACAATGGACGCATCGTCGTGGAAGGTGTCGGCAATCTGATGCACCATGTTGCCCGTTGCTGTCAGCCGATCCCCGGTGATGAAATTGTCGGGTTCATTACGCGCGGACGCGGAATTTCCATCCACAGTGCCGATTGTGAACAACTGGCCGAATTGGAAATTAGCTCCCCAGAGCGCATTGTGGATGCGGTATGGGGCGAAAATTATTCCAGCGGCTACTCCCTTGTGGTGCGGGTGCTTGCTAATGATCGCAGCGGATTATTGCGTGATATCACCACGATTCTTGCCAATGAAAAGGTGAATGTACTGGGGGTGAGCAGCCGAAGCGACGTAAAGCAGCAATTGGCGACTATCGATATGAATATTGAGATTTATAATCTACAGGTATTGGGACGGGTACTGGCGAAGCTCAACCAGCTATCTGATGTGATTGAAGCCAGACGTTTGCACGGTAATTAATGAAATATGGATAAGATAAAAACCACCTCGATTGAACGACTTAAGGGGATTATGACGCAGTTGCGCCATCCCCAGCAGGGTTGCCCGTGGGACAAAGTGCAGACTTCTGCCACCATTGCGCCTTACACGCTGGAAGAAACCTATGAAGTCATTGATGCCATTGAGCGTAACGACGCAAATGCCCTGAAAGAAGAGCTGGGGGATTTGCTGTTTCATATCGTGTTTTATGCCCAGATGGGCCAAGAACAGCAGTTGTTTGATTTTGACGATATCTGCGACGCGGTTTGTGACAAATTAGAGCGCAGGCATCCCCATATTTTCGATCAACAGGCAGGCATCAGCAGCGAAGAAGCGATAGGGAGCTGGGAACAGCGTAAAACGGCAGAGAGGGCGGAAAAAGATCAGCATTCTGTGCTGGATGATATTCCCGCCAGTCTGCCGGCATTGATGAAAGCCTATAAAATCCAGAAGCGCTGCGCTTCGGTTGGTTTTGATTGGGATACACTTGGCCCGGTGCTGGGCAAGGTGTATGAAGAAATCGATGAAGTGATGGATGAAGCCCGGCAGGCGGTTGTTGATGAAGCCCGGCTGGAAGAAGAGCTAGGGGATTTGTTGTTTTCTGTCGTCAATTTGTCCCGTCATTTAGGGCATAAACCAGAAATGGCATTGCAGAAAGCCTGCGGTAAATTTGAAAATCGTTTCCGAAGCGTCGAAAAGCTGATCCTTGACCAAGGTCTGTCATTGGAAACGGCGACACTGGAGGAGATGGAACAAATGTGGCAGCAAGTCAAAAAACAGCAGCCGTAGGGCAGAAATAGCGAAAAAGGCGTCAAGGAATGGCTGAATAACCTGAATCAGGTGAAAAATTTTTAAACTATTAACTTGATGAATTTAAAGAGAAAGGCATCGGGTGGTTTTGGACTGTTCCTGATGAGTTGATACTTTATCCTGTTTAGATGGTTTGTAGCGCATTTAAGGTTAGGGTATACTGCTTTCCCGTCCTGTTATATTCATCATCCTTTTAAACCTAAACTTTCAGGTTCAGCATGAAAACTAATTATATTTTTGTGACCGGCGGGGTCGTATCCTCTCTGGGTAAAGGCATTGCTGCTGCCTCTTTGGCGGCTATACTCGAAGCCCGTGGACTCAAAGTCACCATTATGAAACTGGATCCGTACATCAACGTCGATCCGGGTACAATGAGCCCAACCCAACACGGGGAAGTTTTCGTTACCGAAGACGGCGCTGAAACTGATCTCGATTTAGGCCATTACGAACGTTTCATTCGTACCAAAATGACACGCCGCAATAACTTCACGACGGGCCGGGTCTACTCTGAAGTGCTGCGTAAAGAACGCCGCGGCGATTATCTGGGTGCAACCATTCAGGTTATCCCCCACATTACCAATGAAATCAAAGATCGTATCATCCGTGGCGCAGAAGGCTATGATGTGGTGCTGGTGGAAATTGGCGGTACTGTCGGTGATATCGAATCTCTGCCATTCCTTGAAGCTATCCGTCAGATGGCCGTGGAAGTCGGCCGTGAACATACCCTGTACATGCATCTGACGCTGGTGCCCTATCTGGCAGCGGCAGGTGAAGTCAAAACCAAGCCTACTCAGCATTCCGTGAAAGAACTGCTTTCTATTGGTATTCAGCCGGATGTGCTGATCTGCCGCTCAGATCGTATTATTCCCGCCAATGAGCGTGCAAAAATCGCGCTGTTCTGTAACGTTCCAGAGAAAGCGGTTATCTCTTTAAAAGATGTTGATTCTATTTATAAAATCCCAGCCCTCTTGAAATCTCAGGGCTTAGATGATTATATTTGTAAACGATTCAGCCTCGGGTACCCTGAAGCTGATCTGTCCGAATGGGAACAGGTCGTTTATGAAGAAGCCAATCCATCGGGTGAAGTCACCATTGGAATGGTGGGCAAATATGTTGAACTGCCGGATGCTTATAAGTCAGTGATTGAAGCACTGAAACACGGCGGGTTGAAAAAACGCCTGACCGTCAACATCAAACTGATCGATTCTCAGGATGTTGAAACCCGTGGTGTTGATGTATTGAAAGGTCTGGATGCCATTCTGGTGCCGGGCGGCTTCGGTGGCCGTGGTATCGAAGGCAAGATTATGACTGCACGTTATGCCCGTGAAAACAAAGTCCCTTACTTGGGGATCTGTCTGGGTATGCAGGTTGCCCTGATTGAGTTTTCACGTAATGTGGCGGGCATGAAAGAGGCCAACTCCACAGAGTTTGAGCCAGAGTGTAAATTACCGGTTGTAGGTCTGATCACGGAATGGCGTGATGAGAACGGCAACTTAGAAGTACGTAGCGAAGAGAGTGATCTCGGCGGAACGATGCGCGTTGGCGGCCAGTTATGCCGTCTGTCTGAAGGCAGTCTGGTACGTAAACTTTATGGTCAGGACGACATTATTGAACGTCATCGCCATCGTTATGAAGTGAACAATTTGTTGCTGAAACGCATTGAAGAAGCAGGCCTGCGTATTGCTGGCCGTTCAATCGATAACAGATTGGTGGAAATCATTGAGAACCCGGCACATCCGTGGTTTGTGGCGTGCCAGTTCCACCCGGAATTCACTTCAACGCCTCGCGATGGTCATCCGTTATTTGCAGGCTTTGTTGAAGCCGCAGGCAAATATCAGAAAGGCCAGTTGAAATAAGATATGGGGCAATGGATTGGTTTTAATTGTAATTTAATGAATTTTAATGAATTTAATTTCAATCGATTGCCCGGAATTTAACTTGTACTGAGGAAAACCTAATGTCCAAAATCGTTAAAGTACTTGGCCGTGAAATCATCGATTCCCGTGGTAACCCAACGGTAGAAGCAGAAGTACATCTGGAAGGTGGCTTTGTTGGTCTGGCTGCTGCGCCATCAGGTGCATCAACAGGTTCTCGCGAAGCACTGGAACTGCGTGATGGTGACAAATCTCGCTTCATGGGTAAAGGTGTACTGAAAGCGCTCTCTGCGGTTAATGGCCCAATCGCTCAGGCTCTGGCTGGTCAGGATGCGAAAGATCAGGCTAACATCGACAAAATCATGATCGAGCTGGATGGTACTGAAAACAAATCTAACTTCGGTGCCAATGCGATTCTGGCTGTTTCCCTTGCGAACGCTAAAGCGGCAGCAGCGGCAAAAGGCATGCCTCTGTACGAGCACATTGCTGAGTTGAACGGTACGCCAGGCAGATTCTCCATGCCTCTGCCAATGATGAACATCATCAACGGGGGTGAGCACGCTGACAACAACGTGGATATTCAGGAATTCATGATCCAGCCAATTGGTGCCAGCACGCTGAAAGAAGCGGTACGTATCGGTTCAGAAGTTTTCCACCATCTGGCAAAAGTGCTGAAAGCAAAAGGCATGAGTACGGCGGTTGGGGATGAAGGGGGTTATGCGCCAAATCTGGAATCTAACGCAGCAGCGCTGGCTGCTATCAAAGAAGCGGTAGAACAAGCGGGTTATGTGCTGGGTAAAGATATTACTCTGGCGATGGATTGCGCAGCTTCCGAATTCTATAACAAAGAAACGGGCAACTATGAACTGAAAGGCGAAGGCAAAACTTTCACTTCTCAGGAATTCACCCATTATCTGGAAGGCCTGACCAAAGAATATCCAATCGTTTCTATCGAAGATGGTTTGGATGAATCTGATTGGGATGGTTTTGCTTATCAGACTAAAGTTATGGGCGACAAAATCCAGTTGGTTGGTGACGATCTGTTCGTAACTAACACTAAGATCCTGAAAGAAGGTATCGAGAAAGGCATCGCAAACTCCATCCTGATCAAATTCAACCAGATTGGTTCTCTGACTGAAACTCTGGCTGCAATCAAGATGGCAAAAGATGCGGGCTACACTGCGGTGATTTCTCACCGTTCTGGTGAAACCGAAGATGCGACTATTGCTGACTTAGCTGTGGGGACTGCGGCAGGTCAAATTAAGACCGGTTCTATGAGCCGTTCTGACCGTGTTGCTAAATATAACCAGCTGATCCGTATTGAAGAAGCACTGGGTAACCGTGCGACTTTCAATGGTCTGAAAGAAGTGAAAGGTCAGGCATAATTGCCGGTTGATATCGATAAAAAATAAATTTTATTTATGTTTTGGCGAAAGAGCATATGTTCTTTCGCCATCTTAACAAAAGATAATTTTATCCATATAAGTGATTATATACACGATGATGAAATGAAAAGTATGAAATAACGACATAATATCCGTATGTTTTCTAAACAATCATTCATTAATTGAACAAACCCCACGTGATAGATCCCAAAATCATACACGTTGTATTTTCTTCTTTGTTAATACTCCTTATTATTTCACATGTAATGTAATTCTTTAACATTTATGGCAATGATTCATCAATAATTCTTTTTACATTACCGTGTTGTGTTTCATTGTTTTACGGAGTCTTCATGGACGCTTCTGAATCTTTAACCCCAGCGATTGGGCCAAATCCCTCAAATAAAAGAGGCTTAATTATTCTCGCGCTGGATATTATCTTGCTTGTCGCTCTGCTTAAGTTTTTGCCGTATGGCGAAAAAGCCAATGCAGGACTGGCATTGATGGCATTTGTTGGTGTGCTATGGCTGACTGAAGCTATACACGTCACAATTACGGCTCTGTGTATTCCAATTCTGGCTGTTGGTATGGGATTAATGAATACGGGTGATGCGCTGCAATCTTTTGCAAACCCGATCATCTTTCTGTTCTTTGGTGGTTTTGCACTGGCAACGGCGCTGCATATTCAAGGTCTGGACAGGCTGATCGCCAACCGTCTTCTGATGATTGCTCGTGGGCGTTTATCGGTGGCTGTATTGCTGATATTTGGTATTACAGCCGTGCTTTCTATGTGGATCAGTAACACCGCGACTGCTGCGATGATGCTGCCACTGATACTGGGCATTCTGGCTAATCTGGATGTGCGCACTGAACGCAATACGTTTGTTTTTGTGTTACTGGGGGTGGCATACAGCGCCAGTATCGGTGGTTTGGGGACATTGGTAGGGAGCCCCCCGAATGCCATTGCAGCGGCGCAACTGGGCATGGACTTCTTCACATGGATGAAGTATGGCGTGCCGATGGTCATCATTTTGTTGCCAGTCATGATGGCCGTGATGTACATCATGCTGCGTCCAAACCTGAAGTATAAATTTGATCTGAAATTGGAACATCTGGAGTGGAACAGTAAGCGCATTATCACTATGGCTATCTTCCTGCTGACGGTGTTTAGCTGGATTTTCAGTTCAATCATCAGTGAGGCTTTTGGCGGTATCAAAGATCTGGATACGATTATCGCAGTGAGCGCAGCCATCCTGATTGGCATCACTGGCGTGTCAACTTGGTCACAGATTCAGAATAACACCGAATGGGGCGTATTGATGCTGTTCGGTGGCGGCCTGACGCTGAGTGCTGTCCTGAAAAACTCCGGAGCCAGCGAAGTTATGGCGAATGGCATGGCGGCAACCTTCGGTGCCAGTCACTGGTTTGTGATCATCCTTGCTGTTACTGCGTTCATTATCTTCCTGACGGAATTTACCAGTAATACCGCCAGCGCTGCGCTGCTGGTGCCGATTTTCGCTACGGTTGCAGAAGCTTTGGGGATGCCTGTCATGGCGCTGACCATGATTATCGGTATCGGTGCATCCTGTGCATTTATGCTGCCTGTGGCAACGCCTCCTAACGCGATTGTTTATGGCTCTGGCTATATCAAGCAAATTGAGATGGTGAGAGTGGGCATGGTGCTGAACGTGGTATGTATCGCCATTATCTCTGTGGTTGCCTGGTTCTTCTGGTTGTAATTCATATCAATAAAAAATTGATCATAAAAATCGCCACCCGGAAGGGTGGCGATTGTCTTGGAACCGATAACTATTCTTTCGTACTGATATAGATGTTTTTCACCTGAGTGTAAGCATCCAGACTCATTTTGTGGGTTTCTCTGCCAAGACCGGATTTTTTGTAACCGCCAAATGGGGCATGGGCGGGCAGGGCATGATAGGTATTGACCCACATGCGGCCTGTCTGAACCGCTTTTGCCACGCGCAGAGCACGGTTGATATCCTGCGTCCAGACTGCGCCTCCCAGACCGTATTCAGAATCATTGGCCATTTCCACGACTTCTTCTTCACTGCTAAATGGAATGACACACAGCACTGGCCCGAAGATTTCTTCCTGTGCAACCCGCATTTTATTGGTCACATTGGTAATAATGGTTGGCTGAACAAAGAAACCCTCATCGTATCCTGCGCCTGTTATGCGGTTTCCACCGGTTAGCACGGTTGCGCCTTCCTGCTTTGCAAGGTCGATATAGCCCAGAATAAAATCCATTTGTTCCTGACTGATCTGACAACCCATCTCGGTTTCGGCCATCATTGGATCGCCCACCCGAACGGATTCAAATACCGCTTTCAGCGATTTCAGGAACTCGTCATGAATATCTTTATGCAGGAACAGGCGAGCGCCAGATTCACAGGCTTGCCCCTGATTTAACAAAATGCCGTCAGCAGCATATTTGACAGCCTTTTTCATATTGGCATCAGGGAAAATAATGTTGGCAGATTTACCGCCGAGTTCTAATGTGGCAGGGATGATCCGTTTGGCTGCCGCTGCGGCAACGTTGTAACCGACTTCTGTTGAACCTGTAAAGGCTACCTTGTCAATGTCTTCATGATCGAGGATCGCTTGACCAACACTAGACCCGCGACCTGTAACGATATTGACAACGCCCGCTGGCAGAACTTGATTCAAGATACGACCTAATTCGAGTAAACTGATTGAAGTCAGGCTGGCGGGGTTGATCACGATGGTATTACCGGCGGCGAGAGCAGGAGCTAGTTTCCATGCAGCCATCAGCAGTGGGAAGTTCCACGGGATAATCTGTCCTACAACCCCAATGGGTTCTCTGATCACTAGGCTGAGAGTATCGGCATCAATCACATCGGCTTCATCGGAATGGGCGCGAATGACGCCTGCGAAGTAGCGAAAGTGATCAATGGCAAAAGGAATGTCAAACGTTCGACATAGATTTAGTGTCTTACCGGCGTCTAAGGCTTCAAGAGTAATGAAACGTTCTGATTCAGCTTCCAGCAGATCAGCGATTTTCAGTAGCAGAGATTGTTTTTCGGCTGCTGATTTTTTACTCCATGCAGGTAAGGCTTTTTGGGCGGCTTTGACTGCCAGTTCAACATCTTGGGCATTGCCAGCAGCATATTCTGTGAGTAACTCACCGGTTGCGGGGTTATAACTTTTACGGGTTTCTTTTGAAACGCTATCTACCCATTCTCCATTAATCAACATCTTATACGATTTAGCAGGTAACATTTCTGTTGCGATATCATGTAGTTTTTTCATTATATTCTCCGAGTACTTTGGTTTTTCCTATGCTAGGACATATATCCCGAATGTTTTATGGGATTAATTCTTATTTTTCTGTCAGAGTTATATTTAAATATAAAAGACCTGTATCAATAAATAAGTAATATGAAATAATAAAATAGAGGATGTAATCTAATAAAATTACATGAGTATATTTATAATAAATATATATTATTATTTTAATTATAAATTATTTCTTATGTTATTAATCGATTTCTTTGTAGTTGTTTCACTTATTTATTTCTTGGTGTATATAATAATAAATATCTGACGTTTTAGCATTGTCATTAATAATAACGATTTATATATAAAATAAAAACCATTATTTAATGTTTTTATATTTATTATAATAAAATAAATAATGTACATATGTTATATGTTAATTAAATTGTTATGGAATGATGAAATTGAGTTATATTTTATGGTTACTGAATAATAAGGTTATTCTAAAATTAATTTCTTAATTAAAAGTCACCGACATATGTCGGTGACTTTTAACCTCATTTTTAGTGAGTTTTATTTATTCTCTGGAGGGGACATATTTTTTTTACTTGATAGGGAAATTGATATATCTTCTACTGGATTTTGACTATTACCATTTAAAGCTTGATGCATTTTATCCTTATCTAAAGCATTTTCCCAGCGAGCGACAACAATGCTGGCACAAGCATTTCCAACTAAATTGGTCAATGCGCGGCATTCAGACATAAATCTATCAATGCCCAAGATGAGAGCCATACCGGCTACGGGTAAACTGGGAACAACAGATAAAGTAGCGGCTAGCGTAATAAAACCGGCACCCGTTACTCCAGCGGCACCTTTTGAGCTGATCATTGCGACTAATAATAAAGATATTTGCTCAGTGAAACTCAACTCAATTCCTGTTGCTTGAGCGATAAATAATGCCGCCATCGTCATATAAATATTAGTACCATCAAGATTAAATGAATAACCTGTTGGAATAACTAATCCGACAACCGATTTCTCACAGCCCGCATTTTCCATTTTTCTCATCAGGCTAGGTAAAGCCGCTTCAGAGGATGATGTTCCTAAAACCAACCACAGTTCGTCCTTAATGTATTTAATTAATTTAATGATGGAAAAACCGTTATATTTAGCAACAGCACCCAGTACAACAAAAATAAAGAGTAATGATGTCATGTAAAAAGTGACAATTAACATCATTAAATTTCCAATGGATGAAATGCCATATTTACCGATGGTAAATGCCATTGCCCCAAATGCGCCAATCGGTGCCAGCTTCATCAATATGCCTACCATCTTGAAAACAGGCTCTGAGAAGTTTTGCAAAAACACCAATATAGGTTCCCCCTTTTTTCCTGTCGACGCTAAAGCGATACCGAAAATAACAGCAATAAAGAGGACTTGCAGAATATTCCCATTCACAAGTGGGCTAACAACCGTTTCCGGTATAATATTCATGAGAAAGCCGACGATGGATGATTCATGCGCTTTCTCCACATAACCGATGACTTTGCTACTGTCTAACGATTCCGGTGAGATATTTAAGCCATCTCCGGGGCGAATGATATTGGCAGCAACCAAACCAATAATTAAAGCAAGAGTTGAAAACGTCAAGAAATACAACATCGATTTTCCTACGACACTTCCAACGGATTTCATATTATTCATACCGGCTATCCCTGTTACAACCGTCAAAAAGATAACAGGGGCAATAATCATTTTCACAATTTTGATGAAAGCATCACCTAAGGGTTTGAGTGACTCACCAATATCTGGATAAAAATGACCCAGCGCTATACCCAGTAAGATGGCAAATATGACTTGAATGTAAAGGACCTGGTATAAAGGTTTTTTCTTGGAATTGTTATCCATAAAGGATCCTGTAGTTAATATAATTATTTGTTTAGATTAGTGATTTTTTACAATATTTTATTGCTTCATGGCAAAAATGTTTGATTTTTTACCGCATAAAGAAGCATGTTGACCAATATGAAAATTACTCCTAACGCCTGTCAGAAACAAGTCCCGGATCTATGGAAAAACCCACAGGAAAAACCTGTAGGTTTAGATTAAGAAGGCGCTATTTGGTTGTTACCCAGAATACACCGCTACCGTCCAATGCCGTAAATGTTTTATGGACATAAATACTGTCTGCATGGGGATCAATATCTTTGAACAACTCAGGATGTAGCCATTTAGCAATGGCTTCTACGGCAATAATATTGAATGGTGAATCGTAATATTGGTGGTAAATCGCCATCACGCGTTTTTCACGGTACGATCTGAGTACTTTCAGGTTTGGGCGGGAGAGCAAGTTTTGCAAACGCTTTTCGGATTTTTCCAAATTGCCGGTATAACCCAAAGGAACCGACTGGCTTCCTGCGCGAACCTGATCCCAATCTGCTACTGTCATCAGGTAAGTATCGGGATTACTGACCAGCAATTGCTCCTCGTTAATTTTGCCTCCCATGCCTGAGAACCACTTACTGCCAACGTTGTCTCCCCCTGCGGTTGTGACAAACTCTCCAAAGCTATTGGCACCAATGGTATCGCAGCAGTCTTCTGCTCCCAGCATACCGGCATGACGCTCAATGAAAACACTGGGGATCTGCTCCTGGTACAGTGTGCCGATACGCTTATTGATCAAAGACAAGCGGCTTTCATAAAACGCAATGAATTTACCGGCATTCTCTTCTTTTTGAAACACCTTACCAAGAAGTTCCATACTGGGAACGGTATTGGACAGCGGATATTGGTGAAAATCGATGAAAATGACAGGAATACCCGATTTTTCCAGTAATTTAACCGTATTGCTGTTATCCAGTTTAGGCTTCAGGCCAATATCGAAAATAACCAGATCAGGTTTATAGGTCATGGCTTTTTCGACACTGAAATCACTGGTATAGGGGTTCGGGAAAATAGGGATCTTCCTTAATTGAGGAAATTTTTTCTCATAGGCTGCGGCAAGGTCAGGTGCTTTTTTCTCCAGTGCATTATCCCATGCCACAATACCTTTCAATGGATCGTTGGGGTGCAGGATATTCAACGCAATAATGATCCGGCTATCTGCCAGCATGACCCGTTGAACCGGAGCATTAACTGTGACTTCTCGTCCAGCAATATCTGTGACAGTAATATTTGCTGCCTGTGAGCATATTGGTAATAACACAAATAATACCGATAGAAAATATTTTATGGAGTAATGAATGACAGACATTTTTCTTCCTTCGCATTAGACGTAATATGAAAATTATCGATAAGCCCATGAATGATTTATATAGGGAAATAATGGATTTTTCATGGGAATCACAATATCTTTCGAATTATTGGATAATCGCATTTTTAATAAAGACTTTATGGTTCACTGTTACTTTCAGTAATACACTGAATTCAGTTTTCCAGTGTTCTTTTGAATTTAATGTTTTATGATTATCAAAAATATTTTTTGTTTTACAGGCCATGTTTTTCCATAATTCATCTTCCTTCCATCCCCTAATGTCAATAGATTAATAAGCCTAAATAATGTTGTTTGGCAAGGATAGATGCTGAAATAATTTATAGTAAATGGTTTTATATGGAAATTATTTTAATTAATCAACTTTTTTACATTTCTATACAATGCAAATCTTATTGAATTGCTTTTTGTATTTAATAACAGCGAGTTAAGTTTGGCGTAGGATAGTTTTATGGTGAATGATATCTGTCAGTGATTAACTGGTTAGGTTTTCAGGAGAGTGTGATTGATTATTATTACTTGTAATATATTATTTTGAATAATTCACTGCGGTAAACAAAAATAGGTAAATATTATAAAAAAATAAATTGATATTTTTTCAGGTATGGCATTTGTCTCATTCCGCATTGTACTCAGGAATTTTGTCGGGTTTGAACAGGTTTTAAAATTAATAATCATGGTACAGAAATACATTTCGTTTTTTGCAGTAACGATACCATTATTGGGAGGATGGCTGGCTGAAGATCGCTAATTGAGTTAGCGTTAATGAAAAGTAAATAATATTCAATTTAAATAGAGCTATAACTAAAAACGGCTTATTCCTTTCCCTTCTGCTACTATTATTTTATCGGCAATAGGTGGGGGTAATCATGAAAAATGTGTTGGCAGTATGTTTATTGGGCTTTGTATTAACAGGATGTGATAATCACTTGAAAATTGATGGTACAAATGAAATAGCTGTAAAAACATCCATCGAAAAAATCAGAGATACGTTACCGGAAGATAAAAAATTAAAATTTGATGATTCATTGAATATTGCCATGACCAATAGCATTGATTTTGATGATCTGTTTAAAGAGAGCGCGAATGGAAATATTAAACATGGGGATATAGAAAAATTGGAACAGAAATTTTTTCGATCACTGCACGGAAAAACGGCAGATCAACTTATTGCAGAAGCGGAAAAAATTAAAGCAGCGAACTTTACCAGCCAATGAACTTACGTCCAATAGATTTCAAGTTGTAGCGCATACTACGTTAGCCCTATTTGCCAGCATTGAACCGGATTTCTTAGGCAAAATTCTCTGACTGTGGGGTTTTGGATTTATCTTGCTCCAATAGTTTTAATCTTTCCTTGCATTGCTGGCAAAGATAGCAACTTTTTCCTTTGAGGACTTTATTGTGCTGCCGTATGGTCAACTCATGTTGCTGGCAGCGGCAGTAATAAGTAAATATTTTGCTGCGGACAGAATCCACTGAGAATTGATGTGTCCGGTTGGCAGGCACTTTAAGCACTGTTTCCATGACGAAGCGCCATTCTTTTCCATGAGGGGCTACCTTGCCAAACTGATGGTAAGTTAATAAATGTGCCAGTTCATGGGGGATCACTTCATCAATGAATGACTGCTGATTTTCGATCAGTAGAACGGGATTCAGGCGAATTTCCCAACCTTGCAGGCGGGCGCTGCCGGCAATTGTCCCTCTCTGTCGATAGGTCACGCAGGGTTCAGGAAATGTTGTTTCAAGGTAATCACTCGCCTGTGCTAATTTTTGCCGCAGAGTGCGCATGACGGCTTGCTGTAGTGCGAGGGGAACTCTAACCAATTTCATAACGGCAGTATACGGTATGGTAATTTCACTCATTGCTCAATGAATGGTGAGTTATGAAAAAGCCCGCAGGATATTAGCGGGCTTCTTATGCTGACAGGGTATTATTTCAATCCTGCCGCAGAACGCAGAATTTCTGCCTTGTCGGTTGCTTCCCACGGGAACTGCTCACGGCCAAAATGACCGTATGCCGCAGTATCGCGATAGATTGGGTGCAGCAGATCCAACATTTTGATCAGACCATAAGGACGCAGATCAAAGAATTCACGGACTAATTGGATCAGGGTTGAAGTTGGTATTTTTTCAGTACCGAACGTTTCCACCATGATAGAAGTGGGTTCAGCAACACCGATAGCGTAAGACACCTGAATTTCACAGCGATCAGCCAGACCTGCCGCAACCATGTTTTTGGCGACGTAGCGTGCCGCATAAGCTGCAGAACGGTCAACCTTAGAGGGATCTTTACCGGAGAATGCTCCGCCGCCGTGACGCGCCATACCACCGTAGGTATCCACGATGATTTTACGGCCAGTCAGACCACAGTCACCCATTGGACCACCGATCACAAAGCGACCTGTTGGGTTGATAAAATATTTGGTCATTGGAGTCAGCCACTCAGCCGGCAGTACAGGCTTAATGATCTCATCCATTACAGCTTCTTGCAGTTCTTTCTGCTGGATATCTTCAGAATGTTGAGTAGAAAGCACTACGGCATCAATGCCGACAATTTTACCGTTGTCATACTGAAAGGTAACCTGACTTTTTGCGTCCGGGCGCAGCCACGGCAGAATACCGTTTTTGCGGACTTGAGCTTGACGCTCAACCAGACGGTGCGCATACGTGATAGGTGCCGGCATCAGCACATCGGTTTCGTTGGTCGCATAACCAAACATTAACCCCTGATCACCCGCCCCTTGCTCCAGGGGATCTGCACGGTCAACACCCTGATTGATATCAGGAGACTGTTTACCAATTGCACTAATTACTGCACATGAATTTGCATCAAAGCCCATGTCTGAGCTGGTATAGCCGATTTCACGGACGGTACGGCGGGTAATTTCTTCAATATCAACCCAAGCGCTGGTAGTGATTTCACCACCAACCATAACCATGCCAGTTTTAACATAAGTTTCGCAGGCAACACGAGCCTTAGGATCTTGTTCTAAGATTGCATCAAGAACGGCATCGGAAATTTGGTCGGCAATTTTGTCTGGATGTCCTTCTGAAACAGACTCAGAAGTAAAAAGGTGTGTAGTCATTATATTTGGTTACCTTAAATATAATTTTGGTTTAAGGGTAGATGTTTTACCATCTAGACGGCCATTTTAAGGCACTCTTGTCAAGGATACCAGTTTTTTTGGTTTTAAAAATCTTTTGCCGTGTGACATTTTTCAGCGTTTCTAAAAAAGATTAGTCTGAGTGAAGGTATTTTGATAAATTTCATTTTGCAATTTTGCTTGATTGGAGGTATAAAATGCGCGCGTAACTGATGGATTTTTTGCACTTCAGGTTACAGGCGTTTGCAGGGGACGTGCACTGCGTGTTCTGCTTCTCAATTGAGAAACGGCTTGCGTTCTGATAAGCCATGTGGGGGTGAATGGGGTTATGCACCATTATCTGCTGATTGTTAACGGCCAACAGCCACATTATGCTATTGATGTATTCACATCTAGTTCCTTTCTTTTCAGTATGAATTCATTCCGATGTTACCGAAAGCATTCAAACAGGCTGGTAATATCGAGTCGACACCATATTGTCACACCGTAAATTTATTGTTTAGTTCCCTCTAAACGTTTCTATAATTTAAGAGCATGCTGTTCCCTGGCATTTTTTAATGCGCAAGATACGCACTATTAGCACTATTAATAGTGTCTTGGGTTATTGACTTTACAGGTGAAGGCAAATCTCTACTCCATGAAGGAGACTGCCATGAATGATAATATCGCTCGTAAAATGCGACAAACCTACAATATCGCATACTGGGGTGGCGGCTATTACTATGTCAATGATCTGGGTAATGTCAGTGTTTGTCCAAACCCTGATTTACCGGGAGCTCAAGTTGAACTTACTGAGCTGGTGAAGAAAGTTCAGGAAGAGAAAGAACAGCTGCGTTTACCCTCATTATTTTGTTTCCCTCAGATTCTGCAACATCGTCTGCGTTCTATTAATGCCGCGTTTAAACGTGCACGTGAATCTTATGGTTATAAGGGCGATTACTTCCTGGTTTATCCCATCAAGGTCAATCAGCAGCGTCGTGTGATTGAATCGTTGGCAAATGCGGGTGAGCCCATCGGGCTGGAAGCGGGCTCCAAGGCTGAATTGATGGCTGTGCTGGCTCATGCTGGCATGACACGCACGGTCATTGTCTGTAATGGCTATAAAGATCGCGAATACATTCGTCTGGCACTGATCGGTGAAAAACTGGGGCACAAAGTGTATCTGGTTATCGAGAAAATGTCTGAAATTGCGATGGTGCTGGAAGAAGCAGAACGCCTCAGTGTGATCCCTCGTCTTGGTGTGCGGGCGCGTTTGGCCTCGCAGGGGGCGGGCAAATGGCAGTCCAGTGGTGGTGAAAAATCCAAGTTTGGTCTTGCGGCGGCACAAGTACTGCAATTGGTTGAAACTCTACGTTCAGCAGGGAAGCTGGATAGTTTGCAGCTACTGCATTTCCATCTGGGTTCTCAGCTTGCCAATATCCGTGATGTGGCAACCGGCGTGCGTGAATCTGCCCGTTTTTATGTCGAACTGCATAAACTGGGTGTCAACATCCAATGCTTTGATGTTGGTGGTGGATTAGGTGTCGATTATGAAGGCACTCGCTCTCAGTCAGAATGTTCAGTTAACTATGGCCTGAATGAATACGCGAATAACGTCATTTGGGGAATCGGTGATGCGTGTGAAGAGCATGGTTTGCCGCACCCAACCGTGATTACTGAATCTGGCCGGGCGTTGACTGCTCATCATACGGTCTTGATCTCTAATGTCATTGGGGTAGAGCATAACGAATTTACTGAAACAACACCGCCAGCAGAAGATGCTTCACGTCCTCTGACAAGTTTGTGGGATACGTGGCAGGAAATGCAGGATGGCGGCTATTCCCGCTCCCTGCGTGAGTGGCTGCATGATAGCCAGTTTGACCTTCAGGATGTCCATACCCAATATGCACACGGGATGTTGAACCTGTCTGAGCGGGCTTGGGCAGAAGAACTCTATTTAAATATCTGTCGCCGTATTCAGCGGGATCTTGACCCAAGCAACCGTGCTCATCGTCCGTTCATTGATGAATTGCAGGAACGTATGGCGGATAAATTCTATGTGAATTTCTCGCTGTTCCAGTCGATGCCGGATGCGTGGGGGATTGATCAGGTGTTCCCTGTTCTGCCGATTGAAGGGCTGGATAAGCCACTGGATCGCCGTGCAGTTTTGTTGGATATCACTTGTGATTCTGATGGCATCATTGACCACTATGTCGATGGTGATGGTATAGCAGCAACGATGCCAATGCCGGCTTATGATCCAGAGAATCCGCCCTTGATCGGTTTCTTTATGGTCGGGGCGTATCAGGAAATTCTGGGTAATATGCATAACCTGTTTGGTGATACGGCTGCCGTTGATGTGTACGTTTCAGAACACGGCGAAGTGACCTACCAGCAGAGCGAAGAGGGTGATTCTGTAGCTAATATGCTTCAGTATGTAAAACTGGAGCCGCAGGTACTGATGAGCCGTTTCTGTGATCAGGTGAAAGCGGCTGATCTGGATGAAAATTTGCAGGAGCAGTTCCTGCAAGAATTCGAAAATGGCCTGTATGGTTACACCTATTTGGAAGATGAATAACCTTGATTAGTCATACATATTCATTTGATGTCACAAGGGTTATGTACATCTAGATGTACATAAACGAGTAAGAGTCATGTTGATTTTTGAGGAAATTGATATGGCTCTTACTGATTCATGGTTACGCTCCGTTAGCTTTTCAGTTCCGGTATCGCTGGGATGGAAAAGAGATCGAATTGACATTGGCACATAGACCCGCTTAAAAGAAGTTTTAAAACAGCCCTTATTGAGCTGTTTTTGTTGGTTTTATCAGGACGTCAGCAGGAATACCGAACATACTGTGTAAATTTCGGATCATGGGCAATGTTAAATTACGCTTGCGGTTCAGGATTTCATAAACGCGGTTCGATTTGCCTATCGCTGGCTCCAAATCTTTAACTGTCAGGCCGGATTGCTCCATTCTGAATTTGATAGCCTCAATCGGGTCTGGCGGGGCGATTGGATAATGCTCTGCTTCATAGGCCTCAATCAGCAGCACCATCACTTCCATAAAATCAAATTCAGGGGTGCCAATTTCTGGTTGATTATCAAACAGCGGAGCGACGGCTTTTAATGCTTCTTGATAGTCTTGTTCGGTTCTAATGGGTTTAATGTTCATTGTTCACTCCGGCTCTACCGTGTTGGCATCTATGGCATCATATTGCCTGTGCGTGCCGATAAATTTAACGTACACCCAGCCTGCGGGATAAAAGATGGAAACTATCAGGCGGTAATCGTTCCCTTTAATGTTAAAGACCACACGATTATTTTTCAGGATACTCGCATTACGGTATTGAGTCTTAATATCGGCTGGTGTCTTCCACGAAGCTTTTTTGGCCTCATCAAACCAAGCCCTTAGTGGGGGTTCTGCGTCGGGATACTTCTCCCAAAACGCTTTCAGTGATGCAACGGATATTATTTTCATAAACTTTATGATAGTCCCATTATGGGACTCATACAAGTAACAGTACGATTTTTTACCATCCAATACCGCTTAACTGCGGTTTTTTGCATCCAAATTTAAGAGGCTGGGTAACCCGAAAAATTACTCTGCGCGGTTTCATCATTCAGGACAGCTTGGTTTATGACGCACTGTCATTAATCTCTGGCGCGGTGCAGGAATTACGTAAAATCAGCAAGTTAGATAAAGGCGGGGTTTCCCGCTTTTCTTTCAGGTAATTATAGCGCGGTCATGGCGCTTGATGTGAATTTATCAAAGTTGTGGCAAGTGCAAACCATGTCTAATACTATACAAGTCGTCATTGAACAGGGTGATTTGGGTGCTTTTTCTGTTTGTGCATGAAGGTGTACATATTTGTTTTTTTTAGTCTTATTTGTATTAATAACTAATTGATTTTAAATTAAATTTAAAATTATAGCCTATATGTAAAAATAATCTTTTAGCGTAATCAAGCTCCGTGTTGCTGGAACTCAGTGAACGCGGGGCTTTTGAGGATATATCATGAGTATTAGCTCCTTAGGGAACCAAATTGATAACTCTTTGGTTTCAAATGCCTTCGGTTTCCTGCGTTTTCCGCTGAATTTCCAGCCTTATTCCAGCGATGCAGAATGGGTGATTACCGGTGTGCCTTTTGATATGGCAACATCTGGACGTGCCGGCAGCCGTCATGGGCCAGCCGCTATTCGTCAGGTATCGACTAATCTGGCGTGGGAAAGCTGTCGCTGGCCGTGGGACTTCAGTTTGCGCAAGCGCCTGAATGTGGTGGATTGCGGTGATCTGGTCTTTAATTTCGGTGATGCTCAGGACATGAGCGACAAATTGCAGGCACATGCTGAAAAAGTGCTGGCATCGGGTAAGAAAATGCTGTCTTTCGGCGGTGATCATTTTGTCACTTTGCCATTGCTGCGCGCCCATGCGAAACATTTCGGCAAAATGGCGATGATTCATTTTGATGCTCATACGGACACCTATCCGAATGGCAGCAAGTTTGATCATGGTACGATGTTTTACCATGCGCCAAACGAAGGGCTGATAGATCCTCATCGTTCGGTGCAAATCGGTATTCGCACCGAACACGATACTGACAATGGTTTTACTGTATTAGATGCGGCACAGGTCAACGATCGTAGTGTTGATGATGTTGTTGAACAGATCAAAAATGTTGTCGGTGATCTGCCAATTTACCTGACATTCGATATTGATTGCCTTGATCCTGCTTTTGCGCCCGGTACAGGGACGCCGGTGATTGGCGGGCTGACGTCCGATCGTGCACTGAAAATCCTGCGTGGTCTGCAACCCCTGAATATCGTCGGCATGGATGTAGTGGAAGTGGCTCCTGCCTATGATCAGTCTGAAATCACCGCTCTGGCAGCAGCGACGATTGGATTGGAACTGCTGTATTTGCAGGCATCGAAGAAAGAAGTTTAGTTTTTAGATTAAAACAATCCAATTGTGAAAGCCACCGTGGATAGCGGTGGTTTTTTTGTTCCAAGTCGCCTGAATTCCTCACTTATTGTTCCCAAATTGAAACAATCCAGTAAAACCACGGTCGGATATTGCAGCCGCGAAAAACTCCGTTAGGATGTTTGCAAAGGCATTCGACTGAGGAAACAACCGATGATAATCAGCTCACCTGAATTTAAGCATAATGATTTTTTGCAAAAACGTCATGAATTCAATGGATTTGGTGGTAATGGGGATAACCGTTCTCCTGAGCTTTCTTGGCAGAATGCACCCGCTGAGACCAAAAGTTTTGCTATCACTGTTTATGATCCTGATGCGCCTACTGGCAGCGGCTTCTGGCACTGGGTTGCTTTTGATATCCCCGCTGAAACCCACGCTTTGTCAGCCAATGTGGGTCAGGCGGATGGCTCTGGCCTTCCAGCCGGCACTATCCAAAGCAGAAATGATTATGGTCAGACTGGTTTTGGTGGCCCTTGCCCGCCTGAAGGTGATAAGGCACATCGCTATATTTTCACCGTACATGCTTTATCGGTAGAAAAACTGGGGATTGATGCCGAAACAACAAACGCTGTTGCGCGTTTTATGATTCAGGCTAACACCCTGACTACAGCCACTCTGACAGGTTACTATCAACGTTAACTTCCAGCGTTAACGGATTAATTAACAATTTTGGGTTCCGGTAAAAGGTATAAGTATGAGCAATAAAAAAATTGAATGGAATAATGGATTACAGCAGGAAGCGGTAGAGATCCTTTCCAACGAGGGTGGAATGATCGTCTGCCCGACCAAAGTGGGCTATATTATTATGACTTCTGATGCAAAAGGTCTGGAGCGTAAATTTGAAGCCAAGCAGCGTAATCGCAACAAACCCGGCGTTGTGTTATGTGGATCTCTCGAACAGTTGAAAGAATTGGCTCAGCTTAACCCGGAAATCGAAGAACTGTATCAAAAACATTGGGATGCAGATGTGTTGCTGGGCTGTATCCTGCCGTGGAAAGAAGACGCTGTCGCCCGTATTCCTGATGATGGTTCTAAGGAGCTGATGATGGATGGCCGTGGCACCAGTTGTTTCGTGATTAAATTCGGTAAACCGGGCGAAATTCTGGCGAAAGCCCTGTGGGAAAACCACGGCAAATTCTCCTTTGCCAGCTCGGCTAACCCATCTGGTAAAGGTAACCGTGGCTTGGTGGAATGTATCGGTGAACGCATTGAAGAGCGCGCTGACTTGATTATTGATGCCAACGACTACGTTAAATCTATCCAGCCAAATGAAACGGAGCAGACCCGCTATGAGCAGGGTGTGATGATTTCAATGGTGGATGATAACGGAACGCTCGTGCCGATGCAGAATGGTCAGCGCGATATCACCCCGTGTCCGGTATTAATCCGTAAGGGGCTGGATGTGCATAAGATCATGGTGATGATGTCTGATATCTTCACAACCTGGGATTACCGTCACGGTAACTATTACTGATTTTTCTTGCGGGTGTATTTCTTGTTGTGGATACACCCGCACTGATCTTCCCTGTCTATTCATCCTTTTTGCTATCCCCGAGATCACCCCGCAGTTTCTGCTGCAAAGCGTCGGCAAATAGCTGTACACGCGAAGAAAGCGTATTTTCTGATTTAAACATCATCCAGGTTTGATAAATATCCATGTGCCATCCGGGCAGTAGCCGGACAAGTTTGCCTTCTGCTACCGATTCATGGGCTATGTAATCTGGCAGGTAAGCAATACCTGCACCGGACAGCGCCGAACTCATCAACGCCACGCTGTTATTGATGCGAAAACGGCTGCGAACTTCAATATCCAGCTTTTGCCTCTCCTTACGGAACGGCAGGGAAATCGTATGGGCGGGGCCACGAAACAGCAGGTAATCGTAACGGGGTAGATCTTCGGGTTTTTCTATCGGCGGAAACTGACTCATATAATCTGGCGTAGCGTAAAGCCCCCAAGTGATATCAATCAGGGGTATAACAAGTGGATGATCCGGTGTTTCCCGTCCCACAATAATTGCAATATCGTAGTTATCCGTTGTCATATCGATGGTTCTATCGGTCAGTTCCAGATCAACGCTGACATGAATGTTTCTGGCGATAAAGTTATTCAGGGCAGGGACGATACACTGACTGCCAAAGGATACCGGAGCAATCAGGCGCAGGCTTCCCATTGGTTCGTCATGGAAATTGCGGATAAAACGTTCGGCACTTTTGGCCTCATTAAGAATACGGGAACAGTATTGGTAATAGCTCAGCCCGACTTCCGTCACTTGAATTTTGCGCGTGGTGCGATTGAGTAGCTGAGTGCCCAATCTTACCTCTAGCTGTGCGATCTCGCGGCTGACCGAAGATTTAGATAGCCTTAACGATTTCGCAGCTTCAGTAAAACTCAGTGTCTCTACTACGCGGGCAAAGATCACCATCGAAGTAAGATTTTCGATATTATTCATGACATAGCCTGATGATTTACTTGGGGGAATCTCCGCCTAACATACCACAGATGTTATGGAGAAAGGCTAACATTCCTCAATCAGATAAAGGTGATATTTTAACCAATGATTAAACTGCCCTGCAAAAATGGTGTCAGAATAAGAGTGCAGGAATTTCCCCTCTGAAGAACAACTGTTCCAGTAGAGAAACAGTGCGCCCAACAATGGTATTTCCCTGCTATAAGCGTTAGTAATGTCGTTAAGACTTCTATTTTTTTACTATTTTTTAATCTTTCGGAGGCAATGTGAGATGAGCCAAACTATGACACAAAAGATTCTCGCACGAGCGAGTGGCCGTGAGCAGGTCACACCGGGTGAAGTGGTTTGGGCGAAAGTGGATATCCTGATGTCTCACGATCCCTGTACACCGGGAGTAGCCAGTGTATTTAAAAAAGAGTTCGGTCAAGATGCCAGAATATGGGATCCGACTCGCTTTATTCTGATCCCCGACCATTTTGTTTATTCTGCTGACCCGCAGGCCAATCAAAATATTCGCGTCATGCGCGAATTTGCCGCCGAGCAGAACATCAAATATTTCTATGATGTGGGAACACCAAATTATAAAGGGGTTTGCCATATCGGTTTGGCGGAAGGAGGGCATACTCGCCCCGGTGAAGTCTTGTTGGGAACAGATTCTCATACCGTCACGGCGGGGGCTTTTGGCGCGTTCGCCATTGGATTGGGCATTACCGATGCCGCTTATGCATTAGGTACGGGGGAAATTCCTCTCAAAGTTCCGACTTCTATCAAAGTGAATTTTACCGGAACCAAGCCCTCGCATGTGTTGGCCAAAGATATGATTCTGGCGGTATTGTCAGAATTAACCGTTGATGGTGCAACTTATGAAGCTATCGAGTTTGGCGGTAATGTCATTGATGAATTATCGGTAGAAGAACGCATGACGATTTGCAATATGGTCGTTGAGTGCGGAGCCAAGAATGGCATTATGGTGCCTAATCAGGCTACCCTTGATTATCTGGCTGAGAGAAACCACCTCCCCTTTGAGATTGTTTATCCTGACGAAGATGCAGAATATAGCCGGGTATTAAACATTGATGTTTCCGATATGCAGCCGATGATTGCCAAACCTCATTCTCCGGATAATGTCGTTCCGATTGAGAAAGTGGCCAACGTTGCTATTTCTCAGGCTTATATCGGCTCCTGTACCGGCGGCAAACTGGAAGATTTTATTGCGGCCGCTCGCGTCATTAAGGGCAATAAAGTCTCTATTCCTACTTATGCTGTCCCTGCTACCAAAGAAGTTTTTCATAAGACAATAACCACCCAGATTGATGGTGTTTCTGTTTATCAAATCTTAACTGACGCCGGAGTGACACTTTCCTCGGAATCAGGATGTGCGGCTTGCTGTGGTGGCCCGCCGGATACTTTTGGCCGCGTGAATGACCCGATATCGGTTATCTCTACAACCAATCGTAATTTTGTCGGACGAATGGGGCATAAACGCGCCAATATCTATCTGGCATCCCCTTATGCGGTAGCTGCCGCCGCCATTACAGGGCGTATTACCAATCCGAAGGAGTTTTTATGAGTGTGTTGCAGGAAAACATCATCAGAGGCACGGTTTATGTTTTGACTGACAATATCGATACCGATCAGATCCTGACGGCTGAATACCTCAAGGTAAACCCCTCAACGCCGGAAGGATACGCTCAACTGGCTTCATTGGCGATGTGTGGATTACCGGAAGGATCGCTGCCCTTTATTGATGAAGAGCAGGGTAAGGCAAAGTATCCGATTATTGTGGCAGGGCAAAATTTTGGTTGCGGTTCCTCGCGTGAACATGCGGTCGCTGCATTGGGCGCTTCAGGTGTGAAAGCGGTCTTAGCGCAGTCTTATGCGCGTATCTTTTTCCGTAATTGCGTTTCTACCGGAGAGTTGTTGCCCGTTGCTGCACAGGAACGCTTGTGTGACAAATTAGTCACTGGCGATCGTATTGAGATTGATATTGAAAATCAGACGGTGACCTTACTGGCAAACGGTGAAAAATATCCCACCGATCCGGTTGGCGAACTTGCTAATATTGTCGCGGCGGGTGGGTTATTCTCTTATGCCCGGGCGACGGGCAGGATAAAATAAAATGCTGTCTGTGCAAAATTGACAGTTTCAACATGCAAAAACCACCGTGGCTAGCGATGGTTTTTGCGTTATCAATCAAATGCTGTTGTTAATATTGCATTCGTTGAATATTCTCCTGGAGTGATATTATCAGATGTTTTCTTTAACATGCTGCTGATTTGTAACACTTCACCACCAGATCCGACTTTAAGGATTGATTTATTCTTACTGGGATCGTACATGAGGCTATTACCTTCAACGGCTAAGAGTGAACTGACTCCGGGTTTATTCGTCGGTAAAGGTAACTCTATTTTATTTCCTGTTCCTACCTCTTTCCCTGATGAAGAGCTTGAAGTTAACGATAAGGTTATATCGGCAGGTTTATTACATTGAATATTAATGTTTTGCTTGGCAAGATCCCCATCAAAATTTGTAGTGGTTAAATCTTTGTGTTTTATTTCTATCAAACTAGATGGTGTTATTTTACATGCATTAGTTATATTGATTGTGTAATTCATATTTATTTGAACTCCATAAATTAATGAAGCACCATATATTTCGAAGTGTGTTAATGGGGGAGGTTCTCTGTAAGCATTTAATGTGCCAATATTGACTGAGCCAGTGTAGTGCCCCACTGGAATTTCATCTACTATTTTATACTTAATGATATTTTTTCCATTAAACCAATTGTACCATTCACCAGTTACTCCATTTGTACCACAGTCAGAATTAGCATAATAATCATTGGTCGTAAATGAGATGAAACCATTTCCCGGATAAGTATGACCTATTTCTTTGGAAAGAATTACATCATTTTTATCGAGCATCCCAATAGCAGTAATTTCTTTGCTATTTATGTTTAGCTTTATTTCTTTTCTTAAATTTAATACTGCAAGTGAGTTTACTTTACCTGAAATACATTTACCATTAATCCAGGCTGTAGTAGCAAAGAATTTGTATTTAAGGTCTATTTCAATCGTCATAATACTGTATCCTGATGTTACACCGGTATACGTTCCGGTTGCATTAGTATTGCCTGATGAAATATAATATCCCCAGTCACCGCATAACCCATATATAGGATTGCCAATCAATAATCCAAATATGGAGAATAATACTTTCTTATTCATTTAATACCTATCTCCCATAGTTATGTTATATAAATATAGTGATTAAATTTATTTAAACTATTATTACAATAGATAGCCTTTAAATATAAATATATTGTATTACTGATAATTCATAACTAAACTTGCTGAAGATCGAAACTCTCCTGCTTTCAATGCCCTGATGTTGGGGGAGACCAGACGGGCGGTTAATACTACATCTCCGGCAGGTTCTACGGTACTCGTATCAATGCCGTTTACTGGCAGCCAGCTATTTAATACCACCGGATCTTTACCTTGCATCAAAGCAATACCTAATCCATCTATTGATGTTTTCAGGACATGATCCCCTAGCGTGTTCATCGCACCATTATAAGTAGGACTCATTTTCATTTTTAATATCTTATTGTTTGGCGCCATACTCTCACATTTGATTTTTAATTGGATAGATTTTTCGACTTTTTCTGAGCCCACATCTCTGATTTTGGCTTCGCCAAAAAATACATTTACTGTCGTATTTCCATCTGCTCCGGTGACAGTACAAATAGGTTCCCGAAGTGTACCTGTAATATTGATACGAACATCGGTATACCCCCATAGACTCCATAGCAGAGTACCTGCTAATACTGCCAGCTTATATCTATTCATAATGTTGCTTCCCGTTTTTCATTGCACACTAACTACTCATAAAGCAATTCAAAATTGGCAACCGCCGAGTATGCGCCGGGTGTGACTGATATACTGCCATTTCTCACGGCCGATGCGGCTTTCAAATAAGCGCCAAATTTGAGCAGTTGAACTTTTTCTGTCAGTGTTTGTGTCGTACTTTCTGTTGTGCCATTTTTCAAGGAAAGTATTCTCGGTACACCGTTGGCATATTCCATTAACTCGATACCCAGCTCATCTGACTGTTCACCATTGACTCTCAGTAATCCTTCCAGCCCCGGAGCCTTGGCTTCGGTACCTTTGAATTGTACCTGCACAGTACGGCCTACTTCACACTCCTCCAGCCCGATCTGGAAACGGTGCTCAGCGCTTCTGTCATATAAGTCAAAATATTTGGCTCCTATCGGTAAAAATTGCACTTCAATAAGCTCGGAACCTGCGCTGAGAGCACAGGCACCCGCCCAAAGCGTTCCCGAAAACTGGATATCGATTGCGCCGTCAGTGTTTGCTGCCAGAGAATTCATGACGCCTGATATCCCCAGAAGCCATACAGCCATATTTTTACCTATCTTGCTTTCTATCCACATAGCTTCTAGATCCCCGATTTCAATCAGTCATAAGAAATTTCTAGTCGTAGATTGGATTTATCTTTCAGTGTACTGTCTGGCGTGATCTTCAATTGTGGGTTTTCTGAACCGATAACCCAATGAGATCGTTGATATAGCGCTGTTCTTTGTCCATAGTGCTCCGAGGCTGTCAGGGTCACGTTGATCGGTAAGGGCGGATTTTTCGAGATCAGCCCCTCACCGCAACCTATCAGCTCAATCATCAGCAATTTCCCCTGCTTAGGGATTTGATTTGCAGAAGGTACTAACGAACAGGGAGAACTGACTAATGCCCCATGTACTTCCAATTGACCTTCTCTGCCCGGTATTTGCTCCTGCATAAGACGGCTCTTTTCCCTGCTCATTACTTGAGCTATATGAGCATCATGCCTCTTGGGTATCACTTCATCTGAGTATCCCTTGTCCGCCGCGAACAACACTAATCCCAGTAACAAGGTCGTTCGGATATGTTGATGATTTTTCGTCCGATACATGCCAGCCCCCCTTAATTCTTTATAATCATTTTTTTGATTGATCTTTCATGACAACACAAAGTTCGTTACTGCAACTGAATAACAGTGTCGGGCGTCCGCCATAATCATTGATATAGGTCAGATACGGTGCGGCATATTGACCCCGATTTACAGTCTCACTGCTGAATGGGGCAATCATTACTGCTTCAAACTTTCCCCCCTCAGACTGTGGCACGGTATTTCCCATGCCGATAATTGTCGTGTAGTAAGGCGTGGGATTTTCGATGCGATAACCGCCGCTGACTTTATGTAACACCAGTTGATCCTGCCAGACTGAATTAGGTTTAGTTTTAATCGCCGCCGGGCGGTAAAACAGCTTAATTTTGCTTTGCAGGGCGATTTGCAGCACATTGGATTTATCACTTTTGGGTGGAATTTCACGCAGGTTAAAATAGAACAGTGATTCCCGATCCTGGGCTAATAAATTAGAGGCTGGCGTCGCTTCCACTCGCACAAGGCTACGTTTACCGGGTTCGAGACGCTGCACTGGCGGGGTAACAACCAATGGCCCGGTCGTGATTTTCTGTTGATTGGTATCTTCCAGCCATGCTTGAGCCAGATAGGGCAGCTGTTTGTTCTCATTGGCAATATTTAGTGCGATGGATTTTTGATCACCCTCAAATATTGCACGGGTGCGATCCAGAGAAATCGCTGCCTGCCCTGAAAATGAGGTCAGTACCAATGCACCTGATATCAGGCTTGAAGTCAGTTTTGTCAGACATGTTTTGTTCATTATTTCTGTTACTCCCTTCCACTCGTTATCTTATGGTCTTGTCACCTGAAGGTTGGCCGTTTCTAACTGGCCCGGATCTTGCTCTTTTTCTGTTTGCGGTTCTTGTGCTACGCCCTTTCTTTGGCAAGGCAGTACGAGTTGTGATACCGGATCAATATGGCTCGGTAATTTGGTCGTGCACTGTTGGTTATTCCAATCTACCTGTAGTGTTTCATTGGGCTGAGCGCCGCTGACCCACGCAATTCCGTCATCGCTGACGATCCCCAGCTCACGTCCGGCGACGTTACGTACGCTGGCACCAAAGGGGGGCACACTGTTATCTTCAAGTCTGAGTAGGGCGAAGAGGCGGATCCCTTTCAATACTTCAAATTTGCGATAACCAATCGCGCCGTCAGTCAGGATTGACTCGACGACGGCGTTACGTGCTTCCATGTTTTCGCTCAGTTTGTTGACATCTACCATCGTCGTATTGCGGTAGTAACTGCTGACATCGGTCACAACGCCGACACCCCAGCGATTGGTTGTGACCCTTCCTCCATCAATAGGGACATTGGCCACCCCGCGGGTATCGACCATCAGACGGGTTCCTCCATTGAAACCCCCTGCATGCAGGGCTGCACCTTTTGCTGTTACGGTTGCGCCCCCGGAGGCGGATAAACCCACTGAAATATAACGGCCTTGCACCAGCGACATATTCGCCGAAGTTTGGGTGATATCGCCAAGATGGCTGTAATAACCACTTATCTGTGCACGAGCGTGTTCACCGCCACCATGATTCGTTCCTGCTGTCAGGCTGTAGTGGTCATTGTCTCCTGATCGGCCATAATAGCCTGTTGAATGGCTGAATCTTCCGCCGCTATAAGCGCCGTTATAGCTCATCGAACCCTGAGTCAGCGGGACATTCAGGTTCACTAAAATTTCGTCATTCATCTTGCCCGTATTTGCATAACGAGAACGGACCGTCGAGATTCCCAAGGACAGGTTATCTAATCCAAATGCTGAGAAATATTTATCTGCCCGTGCGCTGTAATAGGTGATATTGCCCTGATCCCAGTAAGTCTGGTAGTTGTAGGACAAACCCAGTGACATCTGCTGCTCAGGGAAACTTTTATTCAGAGATATTGTGTACATTTCTTTACTGCGGCCACCCCAGAGATCTCTGTAACGGGCATCCAGATATTGTTGCATGGTCATATAATCACGTTCGCTAAAGCGGTAACCCGCAAAATTTACGTCCGTATTGACATCATCAAACCGTTTGGAATAACTGAGACGCCAGGACTTACCTTTTTGGGTTCCTTGATTGTCTGAGAATTTGCTGATTGACTGGGTTACGTCTGCGGATAAAGTGCCGAATTGCATCAGGTCTAGCCCAGCACCGAGTGCCATTGAGTTGTAGTTGCCCGCAGCGACACCCCCACCATAGAGTGACCAGCGGTTGGAGATACCATAGGAAATTTCGCCGGCACCAAACAGCGGCCCTTCCATTTTGTGGAAGTTATAGCGCGAACGCCCTGATACGAATTTATAGCGGAATTGGCCAGGACGGGTCAGGTAGGGGACATAGGCTGCGTTGACCTGAAAGGTTTTTATTTTACCGTCTTGTTCAGTGATTTTTACATCTAATGTGCCGCGTACTGCACTGCTGATATCCGGAATGGAAAATGGCCCGGGAGGCACCGTCGTTTCATACAAAACGCGTCCCTGTTGTGTGACGGTCACTCTGGCGTTGGTATCTGCAATCCCATTAATTTGCGGGGCATACCCTCTCAGTTTTGACGGAAGCTGCCGTTCATCACTTTCCACACCCAGTCCGGTGTAACTCCAGCCGCTGAAAAGAGCCGAATTAAAAGATGATTCCCCCAGTATCAGATTAGAACGCCATGACGGTAATGCCCGATACAGGTAGACCCGACTCAAGTCCAGTGAAGACTCCTTTCGTCCTTTTCCTCCGGTTGTATGGTAGTAATTCCCCTGATAGTCAGCGCGTAAACGCCAGGCACCATAATTTGCTCCTAGCGTGCCGTTTAGCCAGGCATTTTGTGATTGTGCATCATCAGTAGGCTTTGTGGCGTTTGCGCTAAGGTTATAATCAAGCAGCAGTCCCGGTATGCCATTATCCCAGAGGGAAGGGGGAGACCAAAAGGGATCGGAGTATTCCAGATATAACTGGGGAATGGTCATATTGAGCTGTGATTCAGCCATATCCGCGGAAAATTTCACTCCCTTTAAGGGCAAAAAGTCGACACACTGTCCTTGATGCCACAGGCCGGTATTATTAAGTGCTTTTTCTGTCAAACCGATTCTGTCGCGTAATTTTGGTGAAATACAGATTTCTGAGACAGTTTTATCTTCTATCTTTCGTGAATAAAAAGGAATCGCTGTTTCGTGGCTAATATCTTGCTCATTGACTCTCAGTGCTAATTGATATTGACCCGGCATCACATAACCCGCTTGTGAAAAACGAGATAAATCAATATTTTTCTTATCTTCGAGATCCAGCATATCGGCATTGAATTCCATTGCACCTGATTCTTGAATGTATAAAGTGATTAGAACTGATAATGCCAGCGGATAATTTATCTGCCGTCTTTTTGTTTTATTCATTTATTACGATTCCTGCATCAGATTCAAATGGGCTATTGTCAGCACAATTAGAAATTTCAGCCCTTATTCGTAATTGAGCTTAAAACGCAGAGCGGTATAATAATTACCGGGTGACAAGGGTTCTCCATTCGGAATTAAACTCAGTGTGTATTTCAGTTCGTGTCCATTACCATAAACAGGTATTGCCGGTAAACTTTCACCTGAACGCACCAGATATCCTCGTGAATCATGTATGGTTAACGCGGCTCCCTGTGTACTGCCAGATAAATGAAACCAATGAGGTTTCAGATCTCTCTGCCCTTCAAATGTTATTCGTGCAGGAAGTTGATATTCAGAATTTGATTGCTTTGCCAAAGAACAGTTAATTAACTTAATGACGATATCTTTTTGATTGCCTACGCCATCTTGATTGAGTTTTTTTGCAGGTATGACGCCCATATCCAAGGACTGCCAGGCATCTTCTAATGCGATGGTGCAGCTTGTAGAAACGACACTTCCACTGACATTGACCCAACTTTCATTCGGATTAAGCCCTCGTGTCCCTGCAATTCCGGATGCAGATAAACATAACCAGGACAAAGCGACAATACTGCTTAAGATAAGGTTTGGGTTTTCACTCATCATCACTGAGTCTCCTGCATTTTTGCAAAAACAGAAAAAAATGCCCCTGAAAATGGCGACCTGTGTCGTGCAGCACGCCATACTTCCGGTTGAGGCCATGTTTAAGGGTCAGTTATAGGTAATATCAAAGAGTGCCTTGCCTTGGAAATCACCCTCAGTCACTTCGGTGGCACCTTCTGCTTTTTTGGCATAAGCGATAAAGCCCAATGTATTTGTTCCTTTCTTGAGCCCCATAGAATCAATATCAGTTCCTATTAATATCGCCTTACCTTCATCCGTTGTCAGTTTAACCGAGACGTTTTTAGCCGCCCCAATCATCTTCAATTCTGATTTATTCGTGTCACTCATTCCCTTAAACTTAATGGTGAAATTTTTATCTTGATTAAAAGCACATTGTTCCAATTTGATTTTGAACTCTTGGGCATATTCATTCCCGGCATCGAGGTTGGCTTTTCCGATATGACCGAATTTAACCGTTTGATCAACGGAGTCATTTGCAATATTGCAGGGAGAATTTGTCACTATGCCTTGAAAATTTACTGTACCTGATTCTATGGCCGTTGCGCTTGTATTCTCTTCTGCCGCTTGTGCGCCAAACACGCCCATGCTGGCTATTGTGGTTGTAACTATGAAAAATTTTGTCAGTTTCATCTCGTTTCCTTAGTCGTGTTCACCTGTAGCTTGAAGAATTCACACCTTATTTTCGGGTAATGGAGAGCAACATCAGCATTGAATATCAATAATAAAAATCGATCAGTTATCAATAGTTGACAATTAGAACCAATTTGTTAACTGAAGATAATTAATCTAAAAAAATTAATTTATTTAAATAATAAAACCATCATATTGGATTAAATGAAATATTGATCTTTCGATTTCGAAAGTTGAATGATTTTTTAAAATTGGAAGCGAAATGATGAAATTTATCCACATTTAAATGTTAGATTGTCTAATAATAAACTCATGTTATTTTTTTAAGTTAAATCAATGGAATAAAGAAATGATTTTGCGGAATTTTAAAATTTGAACTACTTTAATATATAGAAATGTATGAGGTTACAGTTTGGTTCTAATTGTTAACTATTTTCGTTTCTTTTTATAAGCCAAAATCCTTGTGAAATACTTCTCATGAGATAGAGTACATCGCCTATTGCGGGATATGTCATTGCTAATTAAGTTGATAAAATCAATCTGTTATGTTTTTGTTTTTTTTCGGCTGATGATTTAAATAGATTATTTAAATGTTCGGATTTGCTCAAATCGCTCAAGTTATAGGATTTTTATTGCTGATTTTCTTTTTCATTCAGATTAATCATTGTGTTATCCATGAGTATCACAGTGATTACCTGAATTTAAGCATCAGCATATGCCAGCCAAACACTAACTGGCATACCTCACTAATCCTTAACCAACCAAATACGTCAGCATCTGCTGCTGCGGCATTAGGATCTCCTTGTAATATCGCAATGTGCTATATTAATAATATTTGAAAAAACCTTAGTATTTTATGTTTATATATGATAATGACTAATGAAACTTCCTTAAATTCAATGTAATCTATAAGAAGTTCTATAGATTGCGTGGTGAAATAGTATTTTTTCGGGAGGGAGGTAATAGATGATCAGTTTATTTTCGATAAAAAATTTTGGTCCAATAGAGGCTTGCGAAGGAGAACGTCTGGGTAAGATTAATCTCTTTATAGGGGAAAATAGTTGTGGAAAGACGTACTTATTGAAAATACTTTATTGTATTCTTCGTACGGAAGAAGAAACTGGACGAGGTAATGATAGGCGTGAATTTTTTGAGGTTCTGAGTGACAAATTATATTGGACATTCCAGACAGAAAAATTGGGAGAAATGGTAAGAAAAGGTAGTAGAAATCGGTTGTCTATATATACCAGAATGACTAATGGTGGAGAATTGAATTTTAAATTTGGACCGGACACGACTAATACAATTAGACCCGATCTCAATTCATTGACTGGCAGAGAGGCTAATTCAATATTTTTGCCACCTAAAGAAGTCCTTTCACTTTGGAATGTGATTATGAAAAGTGCATTGCAAGACAAAGTATTTGGTTATGATGCAACTTATTCTGATTTGGTTCTTGCACTCCAAAACCAAACACAGAAAGGGAGGAATTTTGAAAATTTTAAACAATCACGAAAATTACTGGAAGATATGTTCCAAGGTAAGATAGTGTTTGAAAGCGATAGATGGGTATATAAAAAAGGAAACGCAAGATTTTCAATTCATAATACTGCGGAAGGGATAAAAAAAATAGCTATTTTAGATACATTATTGGGTAATCGTTATCTTACACCTGATTCTGTCATTTTTATTGATGAGCCGGAATCTGCTTTACATCCAACAGCTATTGTACAATTGTTGGATATTGTTAAGCTGTTGGCACAGCAAGGTATTCAGATATTTATGGCCACACATTCTTATTATGTCATTAAGAAACTTTTACTTATTGCCAAATATGAATCAATGCCTATTCCTTGTTTCACTCCTGATGATAATGGTATTTGGAGACAAACCTGTTTACTAAAAGAGGGTTTGCCTGATAATGAGATTATAAATGAATCCATTCGCTTATTTGAACAAGAGTTTAATGGGATAAAATAATGGAACATATGGTAACGGTATCTGAATCAGGTATAGAGTTTGGCCCATTCCATCGTTCGAATGTATTTCAGATTGAGAATGTTCCTTATGTTAAAACTTTACAAGGTATAAAATCATGTGAGTTTGTTCTCTGGCGTGATGAGCAAAGGCATCTAATATTTTTGGAAGCTAAATCTTCTATTCCGAATAATACAAAATTACCTGACGAATATAATTTATTTTTTGCTAATATTTGTGAGAAATTTGATAATTCTGTTCAATTAATGACATTTGCTAGTTTGAATGCTTGTAGTGATATACGTGAATCACTGTCAGAGATTATGCGTAATATTGATTGGAAAGATATTAAGATACATTTGTATTTAGTTATCCCAAATGCACCTGATCAATTTTTATCACCGTTAACCGATAAAGCAAGGAGTGTTTTGAAACGCCAAATCAAGCTATGGAAAGCAGAGTTGTTTGTTATTAATAAACGATTGGCAAAAGATAAACACCTTCATAATACCCAGTGAATAGTGTTTATAAGCTGATTTTTATAATGTTGATACCCTTCATTTTTCAAATCACAGCTTTGTTGGCCGCAATTTGAAAGATGAAGGTAAAAATTTATTGGGTATATATTATCGGTATTATTACATGCCAGAAAACCGTGAATTGGCATGTATGATTTCTGTTTTTCATCCCACAATATACGTCAGCACCTGCTGCTGTGGCATCAACACAAAATTCCCATGAAATTGCGAGCCAGCCTGATATTCATCAGATAACGTTTTCAGCAATTTGATGCTTACTGTGTGATGACTCCAATCAATGGCTGTAATTTCTGCGGCATGAAAATCAAAAAAACGTTTCACATGGGGATAGAGTGCTTTGAAAAGGCTTTCTTTGATGGAAAAGGTAAGGGTGAATGCTTGAGCAAAAGAGAGTGTACATTCTTTCAGCAATTTTGCTTCGGTTTCACTAATGACAGTGCGTGAAACACTATCGATAGTATCCTGTTTAATTTCTTGTTCGATATCCACCCCAATTATCTGATATTTCTCGCGGGAAGCGGCAAAAACAATGGCGCAGTTGGCGGAGTGGGACAGGGAGCCGCAAACCTTATCAGGCCAGACAGGAGAGCGATCTGGCGCATTTATGACCTGAAATTCAGGATAGTCCATGCTATTTAAGATCTGTTGAGTGCAGTAGCGAGCCGCCAGATATTCAGCTTTCCGCTTGTTCACTGCGTTCTGTAGCCTTGCTGGATAGGTAATACCGTACTTATCAAATAATATATCCTGATAGCAAGCCTGATCATAATAAGTCTGCATGACCTGAATATCAGGGTATTTGGGTAAGTTGCCTCTCTGAATGATGGTGAAGAAGGGATCATCGATGGCAGTGGTTTTAACTGGGGTAAAAGTAATTTCTTTCATGATCAATAGAATATTATGGGTGAGTTATTATCTATTAATTTTGCCATACTTTAGTATTTGTTCACTAACTTACTGACTCTTTTTATACTCTTTCTTGTTATCATTTTTATTGTGTGAAACAGTGACACTAACAGAAACTGGCACACGGAAGAATGTGATATCGTGTTTATCGAATCTTTGCATGAGTCAATCAGATTGAGAAAGAGGTTAATATGGAAATATTAGTGACAGGTGGAATGGGATATATCGGCAGTCATACGTGTGTTCAGATGATGGAAGCGGGAATGACGCCGATCATTATCGATAACCTGTGCAATGCCAATCGCGAAGTATTGGCGCGCATTGAGGCATTGACGGGTGTGATGCCCCTGTTTTATGAAGGGGATATTCGTGATGAATCATTCCTCGATACTATTTTTTCCCGCCATCAAATTCAGTCGGTGATTCATTTTGCAGGTTTGAAAGCGGTTGGGGAATCCGTCGCCAAACCTATTGAATACTATGATAACAATGTCAATGGCACGTTGGTGCTGGTGCGCAGCATGCATAAAGCGGGCGTAAAAAGCATTATTTTCAGTTCATCAGCAACGGTGTATGGCGATCCGGAGATTGTTCCAATTACAGAGCAATCCGCCGTAGGGAATACCACTAACCCTTATGGCACCAGCAAGTATATGGTTGAGCGTTGTCTGTCTGATCTTCATCACGCCGAAAGTGATTGGTCGGTAGTCTTGTTACGTTACTTTAATCCGGTTGGTGCACATCCTTCTGGCACTATGGGCGAAGATCCGCAGGGCATTCCCAATAATTTGCTGCCATACATCGCTCAAGTGGCAGTAGGCCGCAGGGAAAAGCTGTCCGTTTATGGCGGTGATTACTCAACGTATGACGGTACAGGCGTTCGCGATTATATCCATGTTATGGATTTGGCTGATGGGCATATTGCGGCACTGAATGCCGTTGGCAAGAAATCAGGTCTGCACATCTACAATCTGGGAACCGGAAAAGGGACTAGCGTATTGGAAATGGTTACGGCATTTAGCCATGCTTGTGGCAAACCCGTTCCTTATGAAATTTGTCCGCGTCGTCCGGGTGATATCGCCGAATGTTGGTCAAGCCCGGAAAAAGCGGAACGTGAGTTGGGCTGGAAAGCCAGCCGCACTCTTGTTGAAATGACGGCTGATGCATGGCGCTGGCAATCCCAAAATCCTAATGGTTATACCCAATAGGCTTCAAAAGGGAATCCCTCTCCTGAGTCACGTCAGCGTGAAGGTGAGGGAGGATGGTTAAACAGATACTGTGAATTTCTGCATTATTACCCATTTCTTTACCAACTGTTGTTATCCATCACAATAAGAGGAGTATGGTTATGAGTTCTAACCCGCAGCAAGAAACTAACCCGCAGCAGTGGACTGCCGTTGATCATTATCTCAAAAAAAGTTTGTTAAAATCGGCACCACATCTCGAAAAGACACTCGAATATAACGTCAGCCAAGGATTGCCTGCTATTGATGTTTCCCCGCTTATGGGGCAGTTTTTAAGAATGATGGTACAGATCAGTGGAGCAAAACGTATTCTCGAAATCGGTACATTGGGCGGCTACAGCTCCCAATGTATGGCTAAGGAATTGCCTGATGACGGGCTACTTGTCACATTGGAAAAAGAACCCAGGATGGCTCAAGTTGCGCAGCATAATATCGACCAGGCGCAGCTTGCACACAAAATAAAGATTATTGTGGGAGATGCTCGTGAAACCTTGCCGACGCTGGTCACTGAGCCATCTTTTGATCTGATTTTTATTGATGCGGATAAGCAAAACAGTGAATTGTATCTCGATTGGGCCATTAAGCTGGGACGTCCGGGAAGTATTATCATCATGGACAATGTCGTTCGTGCCGGGGCTATTTTGCATCAGCAGCGTGATGAGCAGGTTGAAGGTATGCGTAAGTCGTTGGATACCATGCTTAACCGTCCTGAAATCACAGTAACGGCTTTACAGACAGTCGGTGAAAAAGGTTGGGATGGCTTTGCGTTATTACGGATAAACACGGAAAATCATTAAGCTGTTATCCTCGATTTTTCGGATATTTATTTGTGTATAAATATTGAAGATGAGTATTAAGGTTTACAAAAAGGATGGCTTATTTAAATCATAAACCATCCTTTAAAATAATAAATGAGCATGGAGTCTTTAATAAGACTGATAATTAATCGATAGTTTCTAAAGAGCAACTCATTAAATAAAACGTAATATTATTGTTTTTTGACCGCAGTTTTTTCAGATTTCCGAGCTAACTGACAGGCTTTACGTTCATCAGGCTCTCGGTCTTTAATCACTTTTGCTGTTTCATCCACGGTAGGGAGGGCAAAACCCATATCATCATAAGCACTAAAACCAATCAGGCGATAGCCACTTAGTTGGGTATTTACGGGAATGCGGAATTCTTTTTTCTCTCCCGGTGCCAGTGATTCAAATGATTGTACTGTCAGAGCCTGAGGTTCACATTTGGTATCCAGAGGCAAAACCGCCAGATAGCCTCCTGCTACAGGTTTATCACCTTTATTTTCCAGCGTGCCCCCTACAAAGAATTTGCCATTGGCTCCCAACCCCATGTGGAACAACAGGTGCGCTTCGCCTTTCGCCCATAAGGCAGAGCTAAACAGGCTACCCGCCAGTAACATCGCTCCGTATGTGTAACTACGCCATTTCATTTTTATTCTCCTATTGAGTGAATTCCTGACATGAAATAGGTATTGCAGTGGTTAGAAAAAAAATCAAGTTAATCTGGCTGATATCAATTTGTATATCGGGTTATTTATTCATATTTACACAATGACTACTAGCTGTGCCATTACCTGTTGTAACTCGTGTGAATTCATCTGGGTCCAATATAGCAATGTAGCTGGTTAAATAGTGGTTGCAACCTATGCTGTCGGCTATGCTCAGCGCTTCTGGAGGATTAAGGAGGGTGATATTAGGTAGTGATTTGTATTCGTAGTCCCATTGCTGAGAAATATCAAGCACCTGAAAATCAGGCGGTAAATTGGGAACGATATCTTTTGCATAGTTGAATACTTCATAGTGGCTAAAATTATTATCAACATATTCAACAAATTCATTATTTCCGGGTCTCGGGCAAGCAAACAAACAGGCAGAATGATTGGGTGCTAAAAAAGCGATATCACACATCAAATAAGAAGCGATGGCGGCTCCAAGACTATGAGCGAGTATTGTGAATTGGCCGTTTATGCCTATGATTTGAGTAATCGCATCGGCCAGTTTTAGTTGGCTATAATCGCAATCACATTCAGAATTAAACGCAATGAGTTTCAGTGAGTCGTAAACGCTATAAAAACCGCGGCTTACTTTCCGTTCTGGGGCACTAGACCAAGGCGATGTAAAAATGGCAATGATATCATGGAGATCCTCCAGAAGGTTTGTGTCATCCGTTCCTCGGAATATAATGACATACTTTCCCGGTGCGTTCTTCTTCTCTGCAATATATCCGTAACAGACACTCTCCGGCAGTGTGAATAACATTTTTTTTTCTACTGAGAAAGAGGTGTCATCTCCGGAAATATAAGCGATAAGATTCCATCCATCTTCTTTGATACGTGGATCAGCGGGAGGAGTGGGATTATTGTAATGTTTTTCATTCATATCATAGGCATACATGATTAATGATGCTAATTTTGCTGCTTCAATGTGCGTATACATAACATATCTCCTCTGTATTATAGAAAAAGCAGAAAGATGATAATTTAAGCGAATTTCATCTTGAAGAAATTGTAGGGAATTTGGGCGTGTAGTGTGGAATTTTAAAGCGTCATTGATGATCTATTGATGTTAAAGAAATACCCTTTTCATCGGGTTGACCGGGTATTTAGTCAAAATAACGACCTATCTATTAATATAGAATTAATTACATTTTGTTATATATAGTTTTTATTTGTTCTTTTAAATTCATTGCTATGCGGCGTTATTCTTTACCAATCTGAAAGTTTTAGTTTGCAAATATCACTGATTATCAAGAGGCTAATATGGCTGTACCACGTTCGGTTCTTGAACTGATTGGGAATACTCCGCTACTGGAGTTGACCCATCTGGATACTGGCCCATGCCAGTTGTTTATCAAGTTGGAGAACCAAAATCCGGGTGGCTCTATTAAAGACCGAGTGGCCCTTTCAATGATTGAAAAGGCTGAAAAGCAGGGATTGTTGCAGCCAGGTGGAACCATCATTGAAGCGACGGCTGGTAATACCGGTATAGGGCTGGCGCTGGTTGCTGCCATGAAAGGCTATAAACTGATTCTGGTTGTGCCTGATAAGATGAGCCGAGAAAAAATTTATCACTTGCGGGCATTAGGGACGGATGTGCGTCTGACTCGTTCTGATGTCGGCAAGGGGCATCCTGAGTATTATCAGGACTACGCGCTGCGTTTATCAAAGGAAATCAGTGGCGCCTATTATATCGATCAGTTCAACAATTCCTCGAATTCATTGGCTCATGCGACGACGACAGGCCCCGAAATCTGGCAACAGATGGAGCATAACGTGGATGCTGTGGTGGTTGGTGTGGGTTCTGGTGGTACGCTTGGCGGTTTGAGCCAATACTTCAGGGAAGTCTCCCCCGATACGGAATTTGTTCTCGCTGATCCGAAAGGGTCAATTCTGGCAGATTATGTTGAGCACGGCCGTTACGACGAAGCCGGAAGCTGGTTTGTTGAAGGTATTGGCGAAGATTTTATCCCACCGCTCGGGGATTTTTCTCAAGTTCAGAATGCCTATCGGATTACTGATTCAGAAGCCTTTTCCAGCGCCAGAGATTTGCTCCTGCAAGAGGGCATTCTGGCGGGTTCATCTTCGGGAACTTTACTGGCCGCTGCTCTACGTTATTGCCGCGCCCAGAAGACGCCAAAACGGGTGGTGACGTTAGCCTGTGACAGTGGTAACAAATATCTGTCGAAGATGTTTAATGATTACTGGTTATTGGAGCAAGGGTTACGTTCACAGCCACAAGAGAACGATTTGAGTGATTACGTCACCTATCGTTATCGGGATGGTGCAACAGTTTCAGTTTCGCCGCAGGATACTCTGCAAATCGCTCATGGCCGAATGCGCCTGTATGACATTTCGCAGTTACCTGTGCTCGAAAATGAACAGGTTGTGGGCATCATTGATGAATGGGATTTAATGCATGCCATTCACTCAGATTCTCATAATTTCTCTTTGCCAGTCAGTAAGGCAATGACGGGTCAAGTTAATACCCTCAATAAAAAGGCTCCACTGGAGCAGTTGACTGCAACTTTTGATGCGGGTCATGTGGCTTTGATTGTGGATGATAACAATCGTTTTCTGGGTCTGGTTACCCGTACTGACGTGCTGAATGCATGGCGCCAACAACTCAATTGATTTCTCAGGAATAATTTAATGACTACAACTAAGTTTGATACAAAAAGCGTTCATGCAGGCTATGTCCCCGATCATACCGGTGCCGTCATGCCCGCTATTTATGCCACTTCCACTTATGCACAACCTGCTCCCGGCCAGCATACAGGCTATGAGTACTCTCGCAGCGGTAATCCAACCCGTGATGCTCTGGAACGTGCCATTGCTGAATTGGAGAACGGCACGCGTGGCTATGCTTTTGGTTCAGGGCTGGCCGCCAGTTCTACCATTTTGGAGCTACTGGATAAAGACAGTCATATTATTGCCGTAGATGATCTGTATGGCGGGACTTACCGATTATTGGAAAAAGTCCGTCGTCGGACGGCTGGCCTGCGTGTTACGTATGTTGAAGCGGGGAACACTGCTGCGCTGGAAGCCGCCATTGAGCCTGATACAAAAATGATTTGGGTGGAGACACCAACCAATCCACTGCTGAAACTGGCTGATCTGGCTGCCATTGCCCAGATCGCCCAGCGCCATAAGATTATCAGCGTGGCGGATAATACTTTTGCATCTCCCTATATCCAGCGTCCTCTTGATTTAGGTTTTGACATTGTTGTTCACTCAGCAACCAAATACCTGAATGGCCATTCCGATGTTGTCGCGGGCCTCGCCGTGGTGGGGAGCAATGCTGAGCTGGCGGAGCAGGTTGCTTTTCTGCAAAACTCCATTGGTGGCATTCTCGATCCTTTCAGCAGTTTCCTTGTCCTGCGTGGTATACGGACGCTGGCGCTGCGTATGGAACGGCATATCGATAATGCAGAGAAGATTGCACATTGGTTGGAGCAGCAACCTCAAATAGAGAAAGTGTTTTATCCGGGTCTGGCTTCCCATCCTCAGCATGAATTGGCAAAACGTCAGATGCAGGGTTTTGGTGGCATGATTTCCGTGGTGTTGAAAGGCGATGATGACTATATACGCCGAGTGATTAAGGAACTGAAATTATTTACGCTGGCAGAAAGTCTGGGTGGAGTAGAAAGTCTGATTGGCCAGCCATTTACGATGACCCATGCTTCGATTCCACTGGAAAAGCGTCTGGCATCAGGTATCACACCACAATTGATCCGTATTTCAGTCGGTATTGAAAACTCAGAAGATTTGATTGCTGATTTTGCTCAGGCGTTAGAAAAAGCCAGCCTGTAACAAAAATAAGATAATGAAAAACAGAATGCCAGCCGCTCTTCCTCGGCTGGCATTTTTGTGTTGCTCTTTTTTAGCGATTGTCTTATTGCCTTCTGCTGTAAATTATCCCTAAATATCTACTTGAGGATAAGGTATTATTCCTGCTGAATAAGGCAAAAAACTGACGTCAGATACCCAGTGAAAAGAGGATGATGTGTTATGGCAATTTTAAATATACTCACGATCCCTGATGAAAGATTGAGACAAAAATGTGTTGATGTCATGCATGTTGATGAAATACAAACACTGATTGATGACATGCTGGATACAATGTATGACACAGATAATGGCATTGGTTTGGCTGCACCGCAGGTTGGCCGAAAAGAAGCGGTGCTGATCATTGATATCTCACCCAATCGGGATCAGCCGATGGTGTTAGTCAATCCCAAGATTGTTGAAAAAGAGCGTCGGGTCGTGAATCAAGAAGGATGTCTGTCTATACCGGGATATTACGCGGATGTAGAAAGATTTGAAAAAGTGAAAGTGGAAGCACTGGATCGTCATGGCAAAGCGATTACGGTGGAAAGTGAAGATTTTCTATCGATTGTTATGCAACACGAAATTGATCATTTGAATGGCATTGTTTTTATTGATTATTTGTCACCCTTGAAAAGGCAGATGGCGCTGAAAAAAGTAAAGAAATTTTTGAGTAATAAGGCAAGTTAGCTATATAACGGAAAAGGAAAATATCACCATTCGTTTCATGGTAATATTATTCCTTAACTCAATATTTTAATTTTATATATCAGCGTTATTTAAATTATTACTGATAAATAAAAATAAAAAAGATACAGATTTATTTATAAATAATAATTATACGGGTTTGAGTACGGAATCTTGTGCTGTTTTAAATTAGAGTGGGCAATGTTTATCTAACTGAATTTAAATAAAATTATAGTATATGATATAAAAGAGGGAATTATCGTGGCTGGAAAAAATGATATTACATTTTATCAACAACCCAATTTTACTATCAGCTTGAGTTTGATAGATACAACTGATGCTAAGATTGGTGCCTATTTGATGATACTTGATGCTGAAGGGATCAATAACGCGCAGGTTTTCTCGATTAAAAGTGGAAGTGAAATGGAATATGTTCACATTCCATCAACGGCCAGCAGTAACCAATTTACATGCTCCATTTATATCAAAAAAGTGGATAATGGCAGTTATCCGCTGGTTGGCACTTTCTATCTTCGCTATCATCCGGCATCTGGGATTGTTGATATGACTGAAGTGAAAATATCGCCGGGTTCCCTGTTGAATTTGGAGGTAGACAGAGTGGATAACACTCAGTTTCACTTTAAACTGCAAGCGAAGTAATGCAATCAGGCGATGATTGGGAAAAGCCAGCCTGTTGTTTATGTATGTATTGATTGTGTGACCAGAATTCTGAAATGATATCAGTTTGCATAATGATTTATATAATAAATAATTATACATTTTTATTTAATTAATGAGTCTGGTCATGCCGATTTGTATATTGATATACGAAAATATTGAAATATTCTTAATTCTCTGGCATTGATAATATTATTTATTTTTATTATATAGATAATCGGCTGAAGGTACGTCGAGATATGGGAAACCGTTGACGTTTATTATTAAATATAGGGTTTAAACACCTGAAAATGTTGCTCGATGATATGATGAATTAAGCCGTGTGCGAATGTCCATCAAAAACGGGCATGATACATGCATTGTTTTCATAAGAAAAAATAACGAGCCAGCAGGGGGGCTGTGAAGTTTTTTTTCAAATAAAAACCGCGGGGAAGTGTCATGATGGGTTGACCAAATTCGCCAATCGCTTCTGTCAACGCTCGGCTATTGGCGGCTTTGGGACGTAATTGCAACACTTCTCCGTGACGTGCGGTGATATTCTCAACTTTGCCCAATACGATCAAATCCATTAATTCTTCCCAATCACGTCGCAATAGCTCTTCTTCAATCGGATCGGGGCTCCAGAGCAGTGGTGAACCGACACGGCGTTCGGCAAGTGGGATTTCCCTTTCCCCTTCAACAGGTATCCACAGGACACGGGATAATTTACGCTTGACGTGGCAATTTTCCCATCTAATGCCACTATTGCCCGTTAAAGGTGCAACGCAGACAAAGGTTGTTTCCAGTGGTGAACCGTTCTTATCTACAGGGATGGTTTTTAGTTCAATGCCAATATGTTCGAAATCTTGTTCTGGCTTACTGCCTGCACTTGCACCCAAATAATATTCAAGCAACATGCCAACCCAACCTTTATCCCGTTTGAGATCGGGAGGAATGGGCAGATTGGTCTGCGCAGCCAGCTCACCCATTGACAAACCAGCCAGAGAATTAGCTCGTTCGAGTAGTTGTTGTTCATTTTCAGGTGGACTGGGCGGTGTAAAGTACATGTTTATCGCATATATTTTTGATGGTTAAAAAATGTTCAGTATGATTAAGGAAAATCATTATGAACTTATCATTATGATGATTACCTTGATAATAGCATGATATACAAGATTTTTTAATTAGTGTTCACCGTATTAAAAATAGTCTTGTTATGATTGTTCACCTATTCCCAGCGATAATAAACAGGATCTTACACTATGTTATCCACAGATTTCTGGGATAAGTGATAAAAATTGAGATCACTGGTTTGATTTACAGCTCTGTTAAACCCTGTTTTCTACAAAAATAGACGATTTTTGCTTAACTAAAAGGCATATCCTGTGGATAAAATCATCATTGGTTGATATTTGCTCAGTGTGAACAAAATAGGAAATTATGATGACTGATATCGCTCGTAAAAAAGAGAATAAAATGAGTTAAAATAATGAAAAGTAATGAGTATTTATTTAAGTTTATAACGCGTTATAAAATATGAAAGAAAAATATACCCGTCTTACCCCTGTCTTTTTCACATACATATCCACAGAAAAAGTGAATAAAATAGTGGCCGCCAGACTAAAAATGTTTATAACTTTAGCTTTTTCTGTGAATTATCCTTGCAGCGGTGCAAACCACGCAGATTTAAAGTCAAACCATCCGAACGCGCTCATTTTTATTCCCCTTATGCTGTGCTGCCCCTGCATTTTTTTTAACAAAAGCATTTCATAGTAGGATGAAATGATGGCACCTCATCCTACTCGATATAGGTAGGTAGCGTCTGCTTTCAACGCAGAAATGCGGGTTGATGCTGTAATGCCTGCCCGATGTTATCGAATCTATTTACCATGCAGTGGTGCAAAGTGTTGGTGCCTTAAATCCCTTCGGCAATATAACGTGCAATGATATTGCCCATTTCATCGGTACTGACTGCTTTGTCATTATCGGCTAAATCTGTTGTGCGATAACCTTGCTCCAGTGCATGGTTAATAGCTTGTTCAATGGCGTCTGCGACATCATCACGCTCAAAACTGTAACGCAGTAACAGTGCGGTAGATAAAATCTGAGCGATGGGGTTGGCAATGTTTTTGCCTGCAATGTCAGGCGCTGATCCGCCCGCTGGCTCATATAAGCCAAACCCTTTTTCATTCAGGCTGGCGGAAGGTAGCATCCCCATTGAACCCGTGATCATGGCGCATTCGTCGGATAAAATATCACCAAAAATATTGGAGCATAGCAGAACATCGAACTGAGCCGGATTTTTGATCAATTGCATGGTGGCGTTGTCGATATACATGTGTTGGATTTCAACATCAGGGTACGCTTTTGCGACTTCGCTGACGACTTCATGCCACAGTACGGAACTTTGCAAAACGTTCGCTTTATCAATTGATGTGACCTTATGACGACGTTTGCGGGCAGATTCAAAAGCGATACGGGCGATCCGTTCTATTTCGAAACGATGGTAAATTTCGGTATCAAAAGCCCGCTCATATTTTCCTTTTCCTTCCCGTCCCTTAGGTTGACCAAAATAGATGCCACCCGTCAGTTCACGAACACATAAAATGTCAAAACCTCTCTCCGCGATATCTTGGCGAAGTGGGCAAAAAGATTCTAAACCCGCATATAAGCGCGCCGGGCGTAAATTGCTGAACAGTTTGAAGTGTTTGCGCAGTGGCAGCAACGCACCACGCTCTGGCTGTTCTGCGGGAGGCAAATGTTCCCATTTGGGGCCGCCAACGGAGCCAAATAGGAGTGCGTCGGCTTTTTCGCAACCGGCTATGGTTGTTTCAGGTAACGGGCAACCATGACGATCAATTGCAATGCCCCCTATGTCATATTCGCTGGTTGTGATGTGGAAGTTAAAGCGCTGGCGGATAGCATCTAACACTTTATAGGCTTGTCTCATGATTTCGGGGCCAATACCGTCACCAGGCAAAACCGCAATGTGATAGCTGCCAGAGTCTTGTTTGTGTGTAGTAGGGTGGTTTGACATTGTTATGCAGTTTCCTTTGTATTGTTATTGGGGAAATTGTTTTGGGAGGTATTGCTTTGTATGCGCTGTTTTTCTTTCTCGACTTGTTCGGCCTGCCAGATGCTATTCAGAATGGGGATCATGGCTTTGGCAGAGGATTCAATGATATCTGTTTCCAATCCCATGCCGTGGAAACGGCGCCCAGAATGTTCCACGATAATATTGACCTGACCGAGAGCATCTTTCCCATGTCCTTTGCCGGACAACTGGTAGGAGATCAGTTCGAGTGAATATCCGGTAATGCGGTTGATGGCTTGATAGATAGCATCAACAGTCCCATTGCCTGTAGCGGCTTCAGATTTGATCTCATCCCCGCAGGCCAGACGCACGGTCGCCGTTGGCACGATGTTGGTGCCGGACTGGGTGCTGAAATAGTCCAGACGGTAATGTTCATTCTCTTGCTGTTGTTGATTGATGAACACCAGCGCTTCCAGATCGTAATCAAACACCTGGCCTTTTTTGTCTGCCAGACGCAGGAAAGCTTTATACAGGGTATCCAGATTATAATCCTGCTCCTGATAGCCCATCTCAGACATACGGTGTTTCACGGCTGCACGGCCAGAGCGAGAGGTCAGGTTCAATTGGGTATCTTTCAGTCCGATGGATTCTGGCGTCATGATTTCGTAAGTTTCGCGGTTTTTCAGGACGCCATCCTGATGAATGCCTGATGAGTGGGCAAAAGCATTACTGCCGACAACCGCTTTATTGGCCGGAATTGGGGTATTACAGATCTGGCTGACCAATTGGCAGGTGCGGTAAATTTCCTTGTGGTTGATATTAGTGTGAACGCCTAATATTTGTTGGCGAGTTTTGATTGCCATGATCACTTCTTCCAGCGAACAGTTCCCCGCGCGTTCTCCTAAACCGTTGATGGTGCCTTCGATCTGACGGGCTCCGGCCTGAACCGCTGTAATCGAGTTCGCCACGGACATGCCCAAATCATCATGGCAATGGACAGAAATAATCGCTTTATCAATATTGGGTACCCGATCAAATAAATTTTGGATAATGCCGCCAAATTGATAAGGCGTGGTATAGCCAACGGTATCGGGAATATTAATGGTGGTTGCGCCCGCCTTGATTGCCTGTTCAACAATGTGACATAAGTTGTCGATATTCGAACGGCCGGCATCTTCGCAGGAAAATTCAATATCGTCGGTGTACTTACGAGCACGCTTGATGGAACGAACGGCCATTTCGACAACATCGTCAAATTCTTTTTTCAATTTATGTTCGACGTGCAGGCTGGAGGTCGCCAAAAACAGGTGCAGGCGGAAGGCTTCCGCGACTTTCAGGGCTTCGGCGGCAACATCAATATCATTATCAACACAACGGGATAATGCACAGATACGGCTGTTCTTGATCTCACGGGCGATGGTTTGAACCGACTCAAAATCGCCTGGGGAAGAAACGGGAAATCCCGCCTCAATAATATCCACCCCGAGTCTTTCCAGTGCATAAGCGACTTGCAGCTTTTCTTTTACACTCAGGCTGGCCTGTAATGCCTGTTCGCCATCGCGCAGTGTGGTATCGAAGATAATAACTTGCTGGCTCATGTTGTGCTCCTATCAATAGATTATTGTGTTTGATTCTTGAGCGCCGAGCCGGTATAAAAAAACCGCGCACGGCGCGGTTTTTTTCACATCTGATGGAGGTTAACTCTGTCTTTCCCCTACCAGCATACCGCACACATTAAAGGCGATGAGTAGTAGGCTTAGTAGGCGAATAGTGTGAATCATGTAAGCTAACCTTTATAAATCTGTTAATTGAATATGACGACCTCAAAGGACTTTTATTGATACGTTATCTTCAAAACAATGTCAAGCAGCGCAAATATGAGTCAAGAGTGAATGATACTCACCTCTGGTCATTTATCGAACTACTTTTAGTTTTGGTGACTATTTTTTACATTTTTAGCGATGTTTTTATCTATTATTTGTATCTATATATGAAGTAAAATTCGGCTCTAATGGATAATAAATAGGATATCTGTTATTTTATACAGTTGTTTTGTGCAGATGTTCACTGATGGATTAAGAGACAGGGATGAAATGGATGTTCACCGCAGTGTTTCTAGGTTAAGAAAACATAACCATATAGAATATTAATAAGATGTACCTCAATATATTGGAAGAACTAATTTTTGGTTAATATAGCCTGATAATTTTTCTGATAGATAGAAGGAACACCATTATTTTATTATGAATTGTTTCTACTCGTCATTATGACATTATTGGTTGCGCATTTTCACGCGTAAGTGACTAATGTAATTCGAGTTATTTCTCTTCATACATAAAACATTAATATTCATGCTTATAAGAATATTAGCGTCGTATAAATAAGAATGCATTGGTTATGCATATTTATTTTTGTACAAGGAAGGATCTCAATTTAATTTCTAACAAATTGGGGTGATTGATCTTATTAATTGGTGTGGCGGTTTACTGTGTCAAAATGTTGCATTGAGACACTACCAATATTCCGTTATTTAATGAGGTCGCTGCAATAAATTTAGTGGAGTGAAATAATGACTGGATATAATTCAGTAACGACAAGAAGAAAAGAATCATGTGAAATGCAATTGCGTAGTGTGGATCTCAATTTGCTTACTGTGTTTGATGCTGTAATGCAAATGCAGAACATTACGCGTGCGGCTCAGGCACTGGGAATGTCACAACCGGCTGTCAGTAATGCGGTAGCTCGCTTAAAAACTATGTTTGATGATGAGTTGTTTGTGCGCTATGGCCGTGGCATTCAACCAACGGCAAGGGCAAAACAGCTCTTTGGGCCACTCAGACAGGCACTTCAAATTGTCCATAATGAGTTGCCTGGCGTGGGGTTTGAGCCCGATAATAGTACGAGGGTATTTAACCTCTCTATTTGCAGCCCGCTTGATATTCGTTTAGCTGCCCAAATTGTTGGGGAAATAAAAAAACATTCGCCAAATATCGAAGTTGTCATTAAAACACAAATCAATGACAATATTGAGAAACAATTAAAATATCAGGAAATAGAATTCGTTATCAGTTATATACAATTAGACCAGCCTGATTTTCATAATTCTCCATTGTTTAATGATGAATTGGTTTTGGCCGTTTCCAAAACGCACCCTCGAATCGGTAAACGCATTAATCAGCAGCAATTGCAGGAAGAGAGGCATGCAATTGTGGCATTGGATAATGTAGATTCATTCAGTAAACCTTACTATGAAAGTAATGAATTGTTGCGTTCTGTTTCTTATCAGGGTACGGATTTAAATAGTGTTCTCAATATCGTGTCTCAGACTTATTTAGTCGCTATTGCACCGAAATGGATGGTTGAGCATTATTCTGAACAGTTAAATATACGTGCGATACCCTTGCCTAACGGCCGAATCTCCCGCCCCTGCTATTTGATATGGCACGGTTCGACAAACAGAGATAAAGGTCATCAGTGGATGAAATCGTTACTGAGCCATTTTGGTGAACAGGAATAAAACAAAATGCATGATGCTGCCAGAATCTGTTTCATCAGGTGTCATTTTGTCTGACGTCATGGTAACAGGCATTATTGTTGCAAATGATTAAGATTATCTAATGGAACCGATTGTCGGAGAGCGTGTGCGGTCTTACTGTTCTGCCTTTATGACGATATTTATCTCTATTTATCCCTAGCTATCCGATAAGTCCTGTAAAACTTCCCCCCTTAGGGGGGAGAAGAGAGTAAAAATACGCTTTCCCCTTCTACCAGGAATAGGTAGACTGCGCGAAAATAGCGAACACCTGTAAGCTGAAAAGCAGTCAGTGTGCTTGCTGAGTATGATAAACCTAAGACTTATACAGGAATATATCGTGATAACAGATTCCCTGCATTCCTATCACCTGATCAACCGGTTGCAGCAGCAAACCATTGAATATCCAGAAAAAATTGCATTCAGGCAATGGTCACCATCAGAGCAGCTTGAAATGAGTTGGCAAGACGTTACTTATAGAACGGAATCCATCGCAAAAGCTTTGTTGTCACTGGGTATAGAAATTCAGGAGAAAGTCGCTATTTTTGCGCATAACTGTATTGCATGGTCATTGGCTGATTTGGCTGTTCTTCAGTTACGTGCGGTTACAGTCCCTCTTTATGCGACCAGCAGCCGTGATCAGGCTGCCTTCATTCTCACGGATGCTGGTGTGCGGGTACTGTTTGTCGGTGAGCAAGAGCAATATAATGTTGCGATGACGTTGCTGGAATTGTGCCCTCAACTCAATCATCTTATTGTGCTGGATGAGTCCGTTGACTTGAAGGGCTGTCCGCAGGCGCAGCATTTATCTGCCTTCATTGCCAATGACCATGCACAATATCAGCCAGAGCTTGATAACCGCATTGCAGGGCAGGATTTAAATGATCTTTTCACCTTGATCTACACCTCCGGTACAACGGGAGAGCCAAAAGGAGTGATGTTGGATTACCACAATATCGCTTCGCAGCTTTACCTGCATGATCAGCGTCTGACATTGACCAGAGAAGATGTATCACTCAGCTTTCTACCTTTGTCCCATATCTTCGAGCGTGCATGGAGTTACTATGTCATGCATACAGGGGCGCTTAATGTCTATTTAACTGACACCAACTCTGTGCGCGAGGCGATGGCTGAAGTACGTCCAACTGTTATGTGCGCTGTTCCCCGTTTTTATGAAAAAGTGCACAGTGCAATTCTTGAGAAAGTTTCCCGTGCGCCATTTTTGCGCAGGATGATTTTCCGCTGGGCGATAAAGCGGGGAGAAAGCCGCTGGATGTGTCAGCTACAGAATAAAAAAGCGTGTCTCTTCTCTTTCTGTAGTGATCAACTGGCCGACAAACTGGTGTTGAGCAAGCTCCGTAACATATTGGGAGGACGAGTGCGTTTCTTACCCGTGGCAGGAGCACGCCTTGACGATGCTATTGCCCGGTTTTTCCTGTCCGCCGGCATCAATATCAAATATGGTTACGGCATGACAGAAACTTGTGCCACGGTGTCTTGCTGGGAAGAGAAGAACTATCTTCCCGGCTCGATTGGTACACCATTGCCGGGCGTTGATGTGCGCATCAGTGCCGAAGATGAAATTCAGGTACGTGGCCCTATTGTGATGAAAGGCTATTTCAACCGGCCGGAAGAAACGGTTCATGCTTTTACCGAAGATGGCTGGCTGCGTACGGGGGATGCAGGGGGATTGGATGAAACAGGCAATTTGTTCATCACTGAGCGCCTGAAAGATTTGATGAAAACCTCGACGGGAAAATACATTGCTCCGCAAATGCTTGAAGGGACTTTGGGACAGGATCGTTTCATTGAATATATTGCGGTTATTGCCGATTCCCGTAATTTTGTTTCTGCGTTGATTGTCCCCAGTTATGACGCATTAGAAGATTACGCAAAATCCATCCATCTTCATTATCGCGATCGTATCGAGTTGCTGAACAATCGTCAGATCATCGAACTGTTTGAACAACGTTTGGTGGAACTGCAAAAAAATATTGCCAAATACCATCAGGTAAAACGCTTTATCCTGCTGCCAGAAGCCTTCTCCATGGAAAAAGGCGAATTGACTCCCACACTGAAACTGCGCCGTAAGGTGATTTCGCAACATTATCACGATGAAATCGAATCCATGTATCGAGATTAATGTTCTCAGTATGTGAATTGATGTTTGCTAACGTTGGTGTCTAACGTTATGTTAATTAATCTAGTGTTATCGAATGAGCTAACACTAGATTGACTTTATATAAATAAAAAGTGGAATAAATAAGGTTGTTTTTAATGACGATTTTATGAAATTCCGACGATTAACTTGCAAACAGAGCCTGGAGGCAAACTCAATGGAGATGTTGTCAGGAGCCGAAATGGTCGTCAGATCGTTAATCGATCAAGGCGTTAAACATGTATTCGGTTATCCGGGTGGGGCAGTACTGGATATTTACGATGCCCTGCATACGGTGGGAGGAATTGAACATATTCTCGTTCGTCATGAACAGGGTGCTGTTCATATGGCGGATGGGTATTCCCGTTCAACGGGAAAAGCCGGGGTTGTTCTAGTGACATCCGGGCCAGGAGCAACCAATGCTATCACGGGAATTGCAACGGCTTACATGGATTCAATCCCGATGGTGGTTTTGTCTGGTCAAGTTGCCAGCTCCCTGATAGGTAATGACGCGTTTCAGGAATGCGATATGGTGGGAATTTCCCGTCCCATCGTTAAACATAGTTTTCTGGTGAAAAAAGCAGAAGATATTCCAAATACGATTAAGAAAGCCTTCTATTTGGCGACAACTGGCCGTCCTGGTCCGGTTGTTATCGATTTTCCCAAAGATACCGTCAATCCGGCACTGAAGTTTCCGTATGTTTATCCGGAAAAAATCAGCATGCGTTCTTACAACCCCACCGTTCAGGGGCATAAAGGGCAGATTAAACGGGCGTTGAAAACTCTGCTGGATGCGAAAAAGCCGGTGATCTACGTGGGTGGCGGTGCCATCAATTCGGCATGTTCATCAGAGTTGCTGAAATTGGCTGAACGTTTGCACATTCCGGTCGTCAGTTCGTTGATGGGGCTGGGCGCTTTTCCTGCCACCCATCGTCAAAGTCTGGGAATGCTGGGAATGCATGGCACGTTCGAAGCCAATAAAGCGATGCACAATTCTGATTTGATTTTTGCGGTGGGTGTGCGTTTTGATGATCGAACAACCAATAATTTGGAAAAATATTGCCCAGAAGCCACTGTACTGCACATTGATATCGATCCGGCCTCTATTTCAAAAACTGTGTCGGCGGATATTCCCATCGTTGGGGATGCCAAACAGATACTCGGCCAAATGCTGGAATTGATGAATACTCTGGAAGACACTCAGGACCCGGATGCATTGAAAGATTGGTGGCTTTCCATCGAACAATGGCGTAGCCGCAAGTGCCTTGGTTACGATCGCACCACCGCGAAAATCAAGCCACAGGCCGTGATTGAAACACTTTACCGTCTGACTGAAGGCAAGGCGTATCTCTCGTCAGATGTGGGTCAGCATCAGATGTTTGCCGCACTGTATTATCCCTTTGATGAGCCGAGGCGTTGGATCAACTCTGGTGGTTTGGGCACGATGGGATTTGGCTTGCCAGCCGCGCTTGGGGTGAAGCTGGCAAAACCCGATGCGACAGTCGTGTGCGTGACAGGAGATGGCAGTATCCAGATGAATATTCAGGAATTATCCACTGCATTGCAGTATGGCTTGCCTGTTCTGGTGCTGAATTTGAACAACCGTTTTCTGGGTATGGTGAAACAGTGGCAGGACATGATTTACGCGGGTCGTCATTCTCAATCCTATATGGAATCGTTGCCTGATTTTGTCAAATTGGCAGAGGCTTATGGTCATATTGGTGTTTCTATCCAAACCTACGAAGAGCTGGAAGATAAACTGGCTCAGGCTCTGCATGAAGTCACTAAAAACCAGCGGCTGGTTTTCGTTGATGTCACCGTTGATGAAACAGAACACGTTTATCCAATGCAGATCCGGGGTGGAGCAATGGATGAAATGTGGTTAAGCAAAACAGAGAGGACCTGATCATGCGCCGGATTTTGTCTGTATTACTTGAAAACGAATCGGGAGCGTTATCCCGCGTAGTTGGCCTGTTTTCTCAACGTGGCTATAACATTGAAAGCCTGACCGTCGCCCCTACGGAAGATCCAACGCTGTCACGCATGACTATCCAGACCAAGGGTGATGCCAAGGTATTAGAGCAAATTGAGAAACAACTGCATAAGCTGGTGGATGTTCTGCGGGTCAGTGAATTGACCGCAGGTGCTCATGTTGAACGTGAGATCATGCTGGTGAAATTGCAGGCCAGTGGCCATGGACGAGAAGAAATTAAGCGCAGTACGGATATCTTCCGTGGGCAGATTGTTGATGTGACGTCAACACTTTACACCGTCCAATTGGCAGGAACGAGTGAAAAACTGGATGCGTTTCTTGATGCTGTGCGCGATGTTGCTGAGATTCTGGAAGTGGCACGATCGGGCATTGTTGGCATCGCTCGCGGGGATAAAATTATGCGATGAAAAATCGCAATCTGCGGGTTAATATACAGATATTTAACGAACCCTACTGTAAAGTAGGGTTTTTTCATCATCTTACTGAGGGATTAATGTGAAACTGGATGAGATCGCCCGCTTAGCAGGGGTTTCACGTACTACGGCCAGTTATGTTATCAATGGTAAAGCCAAGCAGTACCGGGTCAGCGATAAAACAGTAGAAAAAGTGATGGCGGTGGTCAGAGAGCACAATTACCATCCCAATGCTGTTGCTGCCGGTCTTCGGGCGGGGCGTACTCGTTCAATTGGCTTAGTGATACCGGATTTGGAAAACACGAGCTATACCCGAATTGCCAACTATCTTGAGCGTCAGGCACGGCAACGTGGATACCAGTTATTGATCGCATGTTCTGAAGATCAGCCAGATAACGAAATGCGCTGTGTTGAGCATCTTCTGCAACGGCAGGTTGATGCCATTATTGTTTCCACTGCTTTGCCTCCTGAACATCCTTTCTATCAGCGTTGGACAAATCGTTCATTGCCAATTATTGCGCTTGATCGTGCATTGGACAGCGAACACTTTATCAGCGTTGTGGGGGATGACTTCGAAGATGCGAAAATGCTGGCACAGGAGCTGCGTCAATTTCCGTCAGAATCTGTTCTTTATCTGGGAGCATTGCCTGAATTATCGGTCAGTTTCTTACGTGAACAGGGGTTTCGTGAAGCATGGGAAAGTGATCAGCGTGAAGTGAACTACCTGTATGCGAACAGTTATGAACGTGACGCAGCGGCTGAAGTCTTTGCTTCATGGCTGGAAAACCATCCTGTACCTCAAGTACTTTACACAACCTCATTTGCCTTGCTGCAAGGCGTCATGGATACCCTCCTTAAGCGCAGTGGCCGGTTACCTGAGCAGTTGGTCATTGCCACGTTTGGTGATCATGAATTACTTGATTTCCTTGAATGTCCGGTGCTGTCCGTCGCACAACGCCACCGTGATGTGGCTGAATGTGCCCTTGAACTGGTATTGGCTAGTTTGGATGAAAAAAAGAGGCCAGAGCCAGGAATAACTCGAATGCGTCGTCATTTATGCCGTCGTGGAAGCCTGAGTAGAAAAGCGTGATTGAGTACCCTCATTGAACATGAGGGTGCCTTATTAATACGATCAAACTCTTTGAAATACGTTTGCTAACGTAACTTTAAGACTATTCTGACTAAAATTCTTTTGAACAGAGTTTTATGACCTGAAAATCCGATAACTTGTTACTAAAAATGGCAAGGTGAATGATCTGCACGTAAAGTCAGACGATTTACATCGTTTACTCCTGTGACGGAGGGATTTTTTTATTGATTTGATATTTAATGATTTTTTATCCCTAATAGTCATTAAATTTCAATTAGTTATTATTTTTTGTGGTGTTATAACTTAAATGTATTTTTATTACTAATAGATTTCATTTGGGTAACAATTAGTCTGTAATGAGACTTTAGTTACATAAATTAATTTAAGTGGTAATTATTTAACCTAAATTTTTTTTCTAAGAATATACTCTCCATCGTGGTTAATTTATTTAAAATTATCATAGTGTTATCTATTATTAATATTGCCAAATCTGAAAAATCTCTCTTCTTCTCTCTAAAATCTTTCTGTAAATCTAGCTAAAGCACATGGGCTCTGGCTTGACAAGGTTTTCATACCATCCGTAAACTCTTAATTGTGGTGATTTGTGGGATAATGTGGAGATTTTTACCATCAAGGGGTAACCTGAGTATGTTTCGTGGAGCAACACTGGTTAATCTCGATAGTAAAGGGCGACTCACTGTACCTGCCCGATATAGGGAAATGCTGAATGAGGAATCTAAAGGTCAAATGGTTTGTACCATTGATCTCCATCAGCCGTGCCTGTTGCTTTACACATTACCCGAATGGGAAATCATCGAAGAAAAGTTATCTCGCCTATCCAGCATGAATCTAGCCGAACGTCGCGTTCAACGTTTGTTATTGGGGCACGCCAGTGAATGCCAAATGGACAGTGCAGGGCGCCTTTTGTTAGCCAATACACTGCGGCAGCACGCAGGGTTAACAAAAGAGGTCATGCTGGTTGGGCAATTTAATAAATTTGAATTGTGGGATGAGCAAGCCTGGTATCAGCAAGTACAGAATGATATTGAGACTGAACAATCCACACAAGAACCTTTATCAGCAAGGCTACAGGATTTATCACTATAAATATGGCAAATAGTCATTATAAGCATACCAGTGTATTACTGGACGAAGCTGTCAATGGACTGAATATCCGAGAAAATGGAATTTATATTGACGGAACATTCGGGCGAGGAGGGCATTCTCGCCTGATTTTGTCTCAATTAGGGGCAGATGGGCGTTTAATTGCAATTGATCGCGATCCGCAGGCAATTGAAGCGTCGAAAGCCATTACTGACCCGCGTTTTTCCATTACTCATGGGCCATTTTCCGAATTGGCTACCTATATAGAAGAAGCGGGACTGGTTGGAAAAATTGATGGTGTGTTGCTGGATTTAGGGGTTTCCTCCCCACAACTGGATGATCCTGAACGTGGTTTTTCATTTATGCGTGACGGGCCACTGGATATGCGAATGGATCCTACCCGAGGGCAATCGGCCGCAGAGTGGCTGATGAAGGCCGAAGCCGATGATATTGCATGGGTACTGAAAACCTTTGGCGAAGAACGTTTTGCCAAACGTATCGCGAGAGCCATCGTAGCTCGCAATCAGGAAGGGTCAATCACGCGAACCAGAGAACTGGCGGAATTGATTGCTCAGGCAAGCCCGGTTAAGGAAAAGCACAAGCATCCAGCGACGCGCAGTTTTCAGGCTATCAGGATCTACATTAACAGCGAACTGGAAGAAATAGAACGCGCATTGAATGGCGCGTTGCAGGTTCTGGCACCGCAGGGGCGATTATCAGTCATCAGTTTCCACTCGTTGGAAGATCGCATTGTGAAGCGTTTTATCCGGCAGCATAGCCGGGGGCCACAGGTTCCAGCCGGTTTACCTCTCACTGAAGCGCAGTTAAAAGCTCAGGGGGGACGCAGCCTGAAATCAATTGGCAAACTGAAGCCTTCAGAGGACGAAGTGGCAATAAACCCAAGAGCGAGAAGCTCTGTGTTGCGATTTGCTGAAAAGGCAGGTGAGTAAATGGCAGGTGAGCGTCATGGATTAGTGGGGGTCATTGGCCGGGATTTAATCCGCAATGCCAAGATCCCACTGGTTTTGCTGGTAGCGGTAATCATTTCAGCCGTCAGCGTTGTGACGGTTGCCCATAAAACCCGCTTATTGATAGCGGAAAAAGAGCGCTCGGCGATTGATTTTGATTCTCTGGATATTGAGTGGCGTAACCTGCTCCTTGAAGAGAATGCCCTAGGTGATCACAGTCGTATTGAAAATATAGCGACTGAAACATTGCATATGCAACATGTTGATCCAGCGCAAGAAAATATTGTGATAACTCAATAAGTTCAGTTGACAACTAAAAGGTAGGCGATGAAAGCTACACGCTCTTTAAAGTTGAAGAAGCAAGAAGATAAAGCCAGTTTTGTAAGCTGGCGCTTTGCTTTGCTGTGTGGGGGCATTTCGTTTGCTTTGTTCGGGCTTTTGATTCGTGTTGCTTACTTGCAGATTATCAATCCTGACCGTTTGCTAAAAGAAGGTGACTCCCGTTCCTTACGTGTCCAGTCCATTCCGACTACTCGCGGTATGATAACCGATCGGAATGGGCGGCCTCTGGCTGTCAGTGTACCGGTTGATGCAGTTTGGGCTGACCCTAAAGAAGTCTTTGAAAAAGGCGGCATAACGGATGATACGCGCTGGCAAGCATTGGCTGACACGCTTTCCATACCGCTTAATCAACTGACCCGTAAAATTCAGGATTATCCACAGGGGCGTTTTGTCTATCTTGCCCGTCAGGTCAATACCTCCATTGGTGATTATGTCGAAAAATTAAGATTGCCTGGCATCTATTTGCGCCAAGAGTCCCGCCGTTATTATCCGGCAGGGCAGGTGACCGCACACATTATTGGCGTGACCAATATTGACGACAAAGGCATTGAGGGAGTGGAAAAGAGCTTCGACAGCTGGTTGACGGGTAAGCCGGGGAGCCGAATTGTCCGCAAGGATCGTACTGGACGGGTCATTGAAGATGTTTCGTTCACTGACAGTCAGGCTGCCCACAATCTGGCTCTCAGCATTGATGAGCGTCTCCAGACTTTGGTCTACCGTGAACTGACCAAGGCAGTGATACTTAATAAGGCTGAATCTGGTACGGCCATATTGATTGACGTAAAAACCGGCGAAGTTCTGGCGATGGCAAACAACCCATCCTATAACCCGAATAATCTGGCGGGAACGCCGCAAGATGCGATGCGTAACCGTGCCATCACGGATATTTTTGAACCCGGTTCTACGGTAAAACCGCTAGTGGTGATGAGTGCGTTGAATCTTGGCATTGTTAAAGAAAATTCGGTGCTGGATACCAAACCTTATCGATTGTCGTATGGCGCACGTTCGCATCAAATCAAAGACGTTGCCCCGCGTGCTGAATTAACCATCACTGGGATTTTACAGAAGTCGAGTAACGTGGGTGTTTCTAAACTGGCGTTAGCGATGCCTGCCTCGGAGCTGGTAAATGTTTATTCCCGCTTTGGGATGGGAAAACCGACCAATTTGGGGCTGGTCGGAGAAAGTAGTGGCATATATCCAAAAAGAGAACGGTGGTCAGATCTTGAGAGGGCCACCTTTTCTTTCGGCTACGGGCTGATGGTAACACCGTTACAGTTAGCGCGAGTCTATTCAACGATAGGCAGCTTTGGTATCTATCGCCCGCTGTCAATTACCAAAGTAGACCCTCCTATACCGGGAACCCGCGTGTTTCCTGAACCTATTATGCGCACCGTTGTTCACATGATGGAGAGCGTGGCACTACCCGGCGGCGGCGGGGTACGCGCCGCGATAAAAGGTTATCGTATCGCAATCAAAACGGGAACGGCGAAAAAGGTGGGGCCGGATGGAAAATACGTTAACAAATATATTTCCTATACCGCAGGGATTGCCCCTGCAAGTAATCCACGGTTTGCATTGGTTGTGATCATCAATGATCCACAAGCCGGTAAATATTATGGCGGTGCGGTTTCAGCGCCCATCTTTGGCACCATCATGAGTGGTGTTTTACGTACGATGAACGTTGAACCCGATGCACTGCCTGCGGATGATAAAAAAGAATTTGTGATTGATAATAAAGAGGATAAAAGTGGCAGATCGTAATTTACGCGATTTACTGGCTCCATGGGGTGTTGATACACCGGAGCTTCCGCTGCGCGAAATGACATTAGACAGCCGTAAGGCGGCTGCCGGAGATCTGTTTGTTGCAGTTAAAGGGCACCAGACAGATGGCCGAAAATATATTCCTCAAGCCATCGCTCAAGGTGTTGCCGCGGTGATTGCAGAAGCGAAGGGAAAAACGGATAACGGCACCATTCAAGCAATGCACGGTGTTCCAGTTATCTATCTGGATGATCTCAATAATAAACTGTCAAAATTGGCAGGCGAATTTTACCAGCATCCGGGTAATAAACTGAAACTCGTCGGAGTCACTGGAACCAACGGCAAAACCACGACGACACAATTGCTGGCACAATGGAGTCAGGGTCTCGGGGAAATCAGTGCCGTAATGGGAACGGTAGGAAATGGCCTGCTGGGAATGATAGTTCCAAGTGAAAATACCACGGGTTCCGCCGTTGACATCCAGCTCGATTTACAGCAGCTCGTTAATCAAAAAGCCACTTTTGCCGCGATGGAAGTTTCTTCACACGGTCTAGTGCAGGGGCGAGTGGCAGCCCTGCCGTTTCAAGCCGCCGTTTTTACCAATTTAAGCCGTGATCATCTTGATTATCATGGTGATATGGAAAATTACGAAGAGGCCAAATGGTTGTTGTTCAGCAGCCATGATGTAAAACAGAAAATCATTAATGCCGATGATGACGTGGGGCAAAAATGGCTTGCCCGCTTATCAGAAGCGGTGGCCGTCACGATGGAAAATCGCCTGCCGGAAAATTGGTCAGGGCGCTGGTTATCCGCCAGTGACGTCCACTATCACGACAAAGGTGCATCCATTACGTTTACCTCTTCTTGGGGGCAGGGAACGATAAACAGCCCTCTGATGGGCGCGTTCAATGTCAGTAATCTGCTGCTGGCACTCGCTACCTTGCTGTCACTGGAATATCCACTGCAAAAACTACTGGAAACCGCTTCCTGTCTGGAGCCTGTCTGTGGGCGCATGGAAGTCTTTGCTGCGCGAGGTCGTCCGACGGTCGTGGTGGATTATGCCCATACACCTGATGCTCTGGAAAAAGCCCTGTCTGCGGCACGATTGCACTGCAAAGGCCAACTTTGGTGTGTGTTCGGCTGTGGTGGTGATCGGGATAAAGGTAAGCGTTCATTGATGGGTGGTATCGCCGAGCAGGGCGCTGATCGAGTGGTAGTGACTGATGACAATCCCCGCAGTGAAGAACCCCATTCTATTGTTGAAGATATTCTAACCGGTTTCATCGATCCGGGTCGGGCGATGGCGATTCACGGGCGTGTTGAGGCGGTGACCAGTGCCATTATGCAGGCTGCTGAAGAGGATGTCGTACTGGTGGCGGGTAAAGGTCATGAAGATTATCAATTAGTAGGTAGCCGCCGTTTAGATTACTCAGATCGTCTGACCGTTGCGCGTCTGCTGGGGGTAATTGCATGATCCCGCTGACACTCAAGCAATTGACAGAGCTGACAGGCGGCGTGCTATATCACATTTCCGAACAGCAGGCGGCTACTTGCCAAATCAATACCGTGGAAACTGATAGCCGCAAAATGGTGCATGGAGGACTGTTCATTGCCTTAAAAGGGGAAAAGTTCGACGCTCATGATTTCGTGTCAGATGTCGCGAAACTGGGAGCCGGTGCTTTGTTGGTCAACCGCTGCCTTGAAATTGACTGCCCTCAAGTGGTAGTGGAAGACACCCGTTTGGCGATGGGCAAACTGGCGGCTTGGGTTCGCCAGCAAAGTAAAGCACGGATAGTGGCATTGACTGGCTCATCGGGCAAAACGTCGGTCAAAGAGATGACGGCGGCGATTCTGCGTCAACGCGGTCATACCCTTTATACCGCAGGTAACTTCAATAACGATATTGGCGTGCCATTGACACTGTTCAGGCTGACGGAAGCACACCAATTTGCCGTGATTGAGCTAGGTGCCAATCACATTGGCGAAATCGCCTATACCGCTGAAATGACCCGTCCTGAAAGTGCGCTGGTGAATAACCTGTTTGCGGCTCATCTGGAAGGCTTCGGCTCTTTGGCGGGGGTTGCTAAGGCAAAAGGCGAAATTTTTGCAGGGCTTTCATCAGCAGGAACCGCCATCATCAATCTCGATAGCAATGATTGGGCACATTGGCAGCAGGGTATGAGCGAACCGCAGGCTGTATGGCGGTTTTCTGTTTCACCTGTGCCAGAAGCTGACTTTTACGCCACTGACATTCAGGAGCAACCGCTGGCAACGAGTTTTTGTCTGCATACACCGATTGGAAATATCGAGGTAACACTGCCACTGCCAGGGAAACACAATATTGCCAATGCATTGGCCGCCAGTGCGCTGGCGATCTCTGTGGGTGCTTCTCTCAGTGATATTCGTGCCGGGTTATTAGAACTGAAGGCTGTTTCAGGACGCTTATTCCCGATTCAACTTGCAAAGGGAAAAATCGTGCTGGACGACACGTATAACGCCAATATCGGTTCCATGATTGCTGCCGCCGATACCTTGTCACAGATGCCCGGTTATCACGTGATGGTCGTCGGCGACATGGGGGAATTGGGAGACCAGACTGTTGAGTGTCACCGTCAGGTTGGTGAAGCCGTGGCATCGACAAAAATAGACAAGATAATGAGCGTCGGTGAGTTCAGTTCTCATATCAGTGAGACAAGCGGCCGGGGGCAGCATTTCGCAAACAAGGCGGAATTAGTTGCAGCGCTGTTTCCTTTACTGGAGCAACACGAAATGATTTCCATATTAATTAAAGGTTCACGCAGTGCCGCAATGGAAGAGGTAGTGAACACACTGAAGGAGAACTTCCAATGTTAGTTTGGTTAGCTGATTACTTGGTTAAATATCACACAGTCTTTCACGTCTTCTCCTATCTGACGTTCAGGGCCATTGTCGGCTTACTGACTGCATTATTTATCGCATTGTGGGTGGGACCAACTTTAATCGGCTACCTGCAAAAATTGCAGATTGGTCAAGTTGTGCGTGACAACGGCCCAGAATCCCATTTCAGTAAGCGCGGTACACCGACAATGGGTGGGTTGCTGATTCTATTCTCTATCACCATGTCCATATTACTGTGGACGCGTCTGGATAACCCTTATGTCTGGTGTGTGCTAGCCGTTCTACTGGGTTACGGCGTGGTGGGATTTGTCGATGATTATCGCAAAGTCGTTCGTAAAGATACCAAAGGGCTGATTGCTCGCTGGAAATATTTCTGGCAGTCAGTTATCGCATTGGGTGTGGCGTTTGCCATGTACAGTATGGGTAAAGATACTGCCGCGACACAACTGATCGTGCCATTTTTCAAAGAAGTCATGCCACAACTGGGGCTGCTTTACATCCTGCTGGCGTATTTCGTGATTGTGGGAACCAGTAATGCCGTTAATCTGACCGATGGGCTTGATGGTCTGGCTATCATGCCAACTGTGTTCGTCGCAGCGGGTTTCGCCATCGTGGCATGGGCGATGAGTAACGTGAAGTTTGCCCTTTATTTGCACATCCCTCATTTAGTCCATGCGAGTGAGCTGGTGATTGTTTGTACCGCGATTGTTGGGGCTGGGTTGGGCTTCCTATGGTTCAACACCTATCCGGCGCAAGTTTTCATGGGGGATGTCGGTTCACTGGCTTTGGGCGGTGCGTTGGGAACTATTGCGGTTTTGCTGCGTCAGGAATTCCTGCTGATCATCATGGGCGGGGTATTTGTCGTAGAAACACTATCCGTCATTTTGCAGGTGGGATCGTTCAAGCTTCGGGGACAGCGTATTTTCCGCATGGCTCCGATTCACCATCACTATGAATTGAAAGGCTGGCCGGAACCACGCGTTATTGTGCGGTTCTGGATTATTTCCCTGGTGCTGGTACTGATTGGTCTGGCAACGTTGAAGGTACGTTAATCATGGCTGAATATTTGGGTAAAAAAGTCGTTATTGTTGGACTGGGGCTGACGGGTCTCTCCTGCGTTGACTTTTTCATGGCACGTGGTGTGACTCCACGTGTGATGGATACCCGCCTAGTGCCACCGGGCAGCGATAAGCTGCCTGATGACGTTGAGTGTCACACTGGTAGCCTGAATACACAATGGTTGATGGACGCAGATTTAATCGTTGCCAGTCCGGGTATCGCACTGGCAACACCTGAGTTACAGGCAGCGGCCGATGCTGGCATTGAAATTGTCGGTGATATTGAATTGTTTTGCCGTGAGGCGACGGCACCGATTGTCGCCATTACGGGTTCAAATGGTAAAAGCACCGTCACGACTCTTGTCGGGGAGATGGCAAAAGAAGCCGGATGGCAGGTTGGTGTGGGAGGAAATATTGGTGTTCCTGCACTGGAACTGCTGAAACAGCCTTGCCAGTTGTATGTATTGGAACTTTCCAGTTTTCAGCTTGAAACTACTTACAGCCTGAAAGCTGCCGCAGCGACTGTTTTGAATGTCACTGAAGACCATATGGTTCGTTATCCGGACGGGTTGTCGCAGTATCGTGCAGCAAAACTGCGTATCTATGATCAGGCAAAAGTGTGCGTGGTAAATGAACAGGATGAATTGACATTGCCGGAAGCAGGTAAAGATAGCCGCTGTATCAGTTTTGGTGTGGATAGTGGTGTTTACCAGCTTGAGAGTGGACGTCAACAACTGGTGGTTAACCATCAATCTTTATTGGAAACCCGTCAGATTCGGTTGACAGGGCAACATAACTACACCAACGGCTTGGCAGCACTGGCGTTGGCTGATGCCGTAGGTATTCCTCGCGAAGCCAGTCTTCAGGCATTGCAGACTTATCCGGGGTTGGCACACCGTTTTCAAGTAGTGCATATGAGAAATGGCGTTCGTTGGGTAAATGATTCTAAGGCAACAAACGTCGGCAGTACCCAGGCAGCACTCAGTGGACTGACATTGGAGGGTACGCTCTATCTTTTACTCGGCGGGGATGGAAAAGCTGCTGACTTTACTCCACTGCAACCTTATGTATCGGGAAATAACATTCGCCTTTATTGCTTTGGTTGTGATGGAAATCAGCTGGCCCAATTGCGTCCTGAAATTTCCACGTTGACAGAAACGATGGAACAGGCAATGAGGGAAATTGCCCCGAAGCTGATGGCTGGCGACATGGTGCTGTTGTCACCCGCTTGCGCGAGCTTTGACCAGTTCCACGGTTTTGAACATCGCGGCCATGAATTTGCCCGTTTGGCAGAGGAGCTAGGCTAATGACTATTCCAGGCCTCGGTAAATTTAAAAATTGGCTGACGGGGAACGTGGAGACCGATGCCACGGATATCGTCATGTATGATCGTACCTTGGTCTGGATGATATTGGGATTGGCTGTGATAGGTTTTGTGATGGTGACATCAGCCTCAATGCCAGTGGGTCAGCGTCTCGCACAAGATCCGTTTATTTTTGCACAGCGTGATGCAATTTACTTGGTGCTGGCGTTTATATTATCACTCATCACCTTGCGCATCCCAATGGAGTTTTGGCAGCGTTACAGCAACATCATATTGCTGGGCACGATCATCATGCTTGTTGTGGTACTGCTGGTTGGCAGCTCTGTCAATGGTGCATCGCGCTGGGTGGCGATTGGCCCATTGCGTATTCAGCCAGCGGAATTATCGAAGTTGTCACTTTTTTGTTACCTATCGAGCTACCTGGTGAGAAAAGTAGAGGAAGTGAGAAACAATTTTTGGGGTTTCTGCAAGCCTATGGGCGTAATGATTGCGCTGGCTATTCTGCTATTGGCGCAGCCCGATTTGGGAACCGTTATTGTTTTGTTTGTGACAACGCTGGCGCTGTTGTTTCTGGCCGGTGCCAAATTGTGGCAGTTCCTTGCCATCATTGGCTGTGGAATATTTGCCGTCTGCGTGTTGATTGTTGCTGAACCTTATCGTATGCGTCGAGTAACCTCTTTCCTTAATCCGTGGGATGATCCGTTCGGCAGCGGTTACCAGTTAACACAATCGCTGATGGCATTTGGTCGTGGGGACTTTTTCGGACAGGGATTAGGAAATTCAATCCAGAAAATGGAATACCTGCCCGAAGCGCATACTGACTTTATTTTCTCCATTCTGGCCGAAGAATTAGGTTATTTGGGTGTGGTTTTAGTGTTGTCAATGGTATTCTTCGTCGCCTTTCGCGCAATGATGATTGGTCGCCGCGCATTACAGCTTAATCAGCGCTTTGCTGGTTTTTTGGCTTGTACAATCGGCATCTGGTTCAGCTTTCAGACATTCATTAATGTCGGTGCAGCGTCAGGTATGTTGCCAACGAAAGGTTTGACATTACCTCTTGTGAGTTACGGTGGTTCGAGTTTGATCGTGATGTCAACGGCCATCGTCTTATTATTACGAATTGATTATGAAGTGCGTCTGGCAAAAGCACAGGCGTTTGTAAGGAGCCCCAAATGAGCGGCAGAAACCGGCGTTTAATGGTAATGGCAGGCGGTACGGGAGGCCATGTTTTTCCGGGGCTGGCGGTTGCCCAACATTTAAAAGAACAAGGCTGGGAAATTCGCTGGTTGGGAACCGCTGATCGCATGGAGGCGGATTTGGTTCCTAAACAGGGTATTGATATTGAATTTATCCAAATTTCAGGATTGCGTGGCAAAGGAATAAAAGCACTCTTTGCGGCTCCTGTCCGAATTTTTAAGGCGATCCGGCAGGCAAAAACGATCATGCGCCGCTATCAGCCGGACGTTGTTCTGGGTATGGGCGGCTATGTCTCAGGGCCTGGTGGAATTGCTGCATGGCTGTGTGGCATTCCGGTTGTTCTGCATGAACAGAATGGTATTGCCGGATTGACCAACCGCTGGCTGGCCAAAATTGCGAAAACGGTCTTGCAGGCATTTCCCGGCGCATTTTCTGATGCACCTGTGGTCGGTAATCCTGTGCGTGAAGATGTACTGGCGCTGCCAGTGCCTGCACAGCGTTTGGCAGGAAGAGAAGGATCTGTCCGTGTACTGGTCGTTGGAGGTAGTCAGGGTGCAAGAATTCTGAATCAAATCATGCCAGAAGTGGCTGACCGTATGGGTGATCACATCACTATATGGCATCAGGCAGGAAAAGGTGCGCAGGAAGAAACACACGAAAAATATGAAAATTCAGCTAAATCTGAATTCAAAGTGACTGAATTTATTGATGATATGGCGCAGGCTTATGCGTGGGCTGATATCGTGGTGTGTCGTTCGGGTGCATTGACGGTCAGCGAAGTTTCTGCGGCAGGATTACCTGCGATCTTTGTGCCATTTCAACATAAAGATCGCCAGCAATATTGGAATGCTTTGCCGCTGGAAAAAGCGGGGGCGGCAAAAATACTTGAACAGCCTCAATTTACGGCCGAGGCCGTAGTGGATTTGCTCACGCAGTGGCAGCGTCCACAATTGCTGGAAATGGCAGAAAAGGCGCGTTCAGTTGCCATCGTCAATGCAACTGAGCGTGTGGCAGCAGCGTTGATCGACGCTGTTGAAAATCATTCAGGCCGTTCCAAGTAGAACGGCGACGTAAACATAACTAGTGAAGATTAAAACGTGAATACACAACAGTTGGCGAAATTAAGAGTTTCCGTGCCTGAAATGAGAAAAGTCAGGCACATCCACTTTGTCGGCATTGGTGGTGCTGGCATGGGTGGTATCGCCGAGGTGTTGGCTAATGAAGGTTATCAGATAAGTGGTTCTGATTTGGCACCCAATTCCGTCACACAACAGCTGATCGCACTGGGTGCAACTATTTATTTCAACCACCGTTCGGAAAACGTACGAGATGCCAGTGTGGTTGTTGCATCCACGGCAATCCCTGCGGATAACCCAGAAATTATTGCTGCCCGTGAAGCACGTATCCCGGTTATTCGCCGGGCGGAAATGCTGGCAGAACTGATGCGTTATCGGCATGGTATTGCTATCGCGGGAACGCATGGAAAAACAACGACGACAGCGATGATTGCGGGTATTTATGCTCAGGCTGGTCTTGACCCTACATTCGTCAACGGGGGGCTGGTTAAGGCCGCAGGCACACATGCCCGTCTTGGAACCAGCCGTTACCTGATTGCTGAAGCGGATGAAAGCGATGCTTCTTTCCTGCACTTGCAGCCTATGATGGCAGTTGTTACCAATATTGAAGCTGACCACATGGATACCTATCAGGGGGATTTCGAAAATCTGAAACAGACATTCGTTAATTTCCTGCATAATTTGCCGTTTTATGGTCGTGCCGTGATGTGCATTGATGATCCTGTCGTGAAAGAGTTAATTCCCCGCATTGGGCGTTATATCACGACCTATGGTTTCAGCGAAGAAGCAGACATCCGCATTACGCATTACGAGCAGAAGGGAGCGCAAGGGTTTTTCACCATCAGCCGTGATGACTTGCCGGAACTGCATGTTGTATTGAATGCACCGGGGCGTCATAACGCGCTGAATGCGACCGCCGCTGTCGCTGTAGCGACAGAAGAAGGGATCAATGACGCTGCTATTCTGGCTTCACTGGCTGAATTTCAGGGAACGGGGCGCCGCTTTGATTTTCTGGGTGAATTCTCCCTCAAACATATCAATGGCAAAGAAGGTAGCGTGATGCTGGTGGATGATTATGGTCATCATCCAACCGAAGTCGATGCCACGATTAAGGCTGCGAGGGCGGGTTGGCCAGATAAGCGTATTGTGATGCTGTTCCAGCCGCACCGCTATACGAGAACTCGTGATTTATATGATGATTTTGCCAATGTTCTGAGTCAGGTGGATGTTCTGTTGATGCTGGATGTGTATTCGGCAGGTGAAACCCCAATTCCGGGTGCTGATAGCCGCTCTTTGTGCCGTACCATTCGTAGTCGTGGGAAATTGGACCCGATTTTTGTGTCAGATCCAGAGCAAATTTCAGCCATGCTGTCACAGGTAACAGAAAACAATGACTTAGTGTTGGTTCAGGGTGCCGGTAATATCGGTAAAATAGCGCGCAATTTGGCTGAAACAAAATTACAGCCGTCTTTTAATGAGGGAGAGCATCATGGTTGAGAAGGTCGCTGTTCTATTGGGCGGAACATCCGCTGAGCGGGAAGTTTCACTGCAATCAGGACAATCTGTTGTGGCTGGGCTGAAAGAAGCAGGCATTAATGCGTATTCAGTCGATACAAAAGACTTTGATGTGACTAAACTCAAAGGAGAAGGGTTCAGCAAAGCCTTCATCGCTCTGCATGGGCGTGGTGGTGAAGATGGTACGCTGCAAGGTGTACTGGAGTTTTTGCAGATCCCTTATACCGGCAGTGGTGTTATGGCATCAGCTTTGTCAATGGACAAATTGCGCACAAAACAGTTATGGCAGGGAGCAAAGTTGCCAGTTTCTCCGTATGCCGTAATTAATGCTCAAAAATTTGAACAAGTTAATGATTTTCAACTCCAAGAATATGTTCGAGAATTAGGGCTTCCATTAATGGTGAAGCCGAATCTGGAAGGCTCCAGTGTCGGTATGACTAAAGTGAGTGATTATTCCGAGTTGCGTGGGGCATTGGAACTCGCGTTCCAGTACGACACGGATGTGCTGGTTGAAAAATGGTTGTTTGGTCCTGAATATACCGTGGCATTCTTGGGCGATGAGGTTTTACCCTCTATCCGTATCCAAGCGCCGGAAGTGTTTTATGACTACGATGCGAAATATCTTTCCAATGAAACGAAATATTTCTGCCCAAGTGGCTTGAGCGCGGAAAAAGAGCTGGAGTTGGCAGATATTGCATCAAGAGCATATAAGGCGCTGGGATGCAGTGGTTGGGGTCGGGTTGATATTATGGATGATGGCAATGGTAATTTCTATCTGTTGGAAGTAAATACATCCCCAGGTATGACCAGCCATAGCCTAGTACCGATGGCCGCACGTCAGTCCGGACTCAGTTTTTCACAACTCGTGGTGAAAATTCTGGAGTTGGCCGATTGATATGTCACAGGCAGCCCGGAATACCCGGGAGCGAGAAAGTGAAACGCAAAGCTCCCGCCCCAGTAATGGCTATCATCTAGCAGGGATTGTTTTCTTCCTGATGGTGATTGGCACCATCGTATGGGGAGGCTGGATGACATTGGACTGGATGAAGGATTCAAACAGATTAGCGCTCTCAAAACTGGTGTTGACTGGCGAACGCCATTACACCACGAATGATGATGTCAGGCGAGCAATAATGGCATTTGGCGCGATCGAGACATTTATGACACAGGATGTCAACATTATTCAGGGTCAGATAGAACGACTACCGTGGATTCGGCAAGTCACTGTGCGTAAACAATGGCCTGATGAACTAAAAATTCATCTGGTAGAATACGTACCTTATGTGCGTTGGAATGATACGCACATGCTGGATGCAGAAGGAAATGTATTTAGTTTGCCGATAGAGCGTAGTGTCAAAGGGCATTACGCCATGCTTACTGGCCCTGAAGGTAAAGAGAAAGAGGTATTGGCAGAATATAACAAAGTAGCGCCCTTGTTTACTGAACATAAAATGAAATTGAAAACGGTGATCATGACGGAGCGTAATGCTTGGCAATTAATTCTGGATAACGACATTCGGCTGGAACTGGGAAATAAAAATGATGTGAAGCGGATTAAACGTTTTATTGAACTTTATCCTGTGTTGCAGAAAAACACGGAGAAACGCGTGGCTTATGTAGACTTACGTTATGACAGCGGCGCTGCGGTAGGTTGGGCTCCTTTATTAATTGATGCGCCGGTTTCAATCAACGGGCAGAAAAATAACAGTGACTGGCAATAATACAGAGACAGGCAGAATAACAATGATCAAATCAACGGACAGAAAATTGGTAGTTGGCCTTGAAATCGGGACAGCAAAGGTATCTGCCCTGGTTGGTGAAATTCTGCCCGATGGTATGGTTAATATTATCGGAGTGGGAAGTTGTCCATCCCGCGGTATGGATAAAGGTGGTGTCAACGACCTTGAATCGGTCGTTAAATGCGTACAGCGTGCGATTGATCAGGCTGAATTAATGGCGGACTGCCAGATATCTTCAGTTTATCTGGGACTTTCCGGTAAGCATATCAGTTGCCAGAACGAAATTGGCATGGTGCCGATTTCGGAAGAAGAAGTGACACAGGACGATGTGGACAGTGTTGTCCACACGGCCAAATCGGTTCGTGTTCGTGATGAACACCGTATTTTGCATGTGATCCCACAGGAATACGCTATCGATTATCAGGAAGGGATCAAAAATCCGGTCGGGCTTTCTGGCGTGCGTATGCAGGCAAAAGTTCACTTGATTACCTGCCATAACGACATGGCAAAAAATATTGTAAAAGCTGTTGAACGTTGTGGACTGAAAGTTGATCAACTTATTTTTGCGGGTCTGGCGGCAAGTTATGCTGTTCTGACCGAGGATGAACGTGAATTGGGCGTCTGTGTCGTTGATATCGGCGGCGGCACAATGGATATCGCTGTATACACTGGCGGCGCATTACGCCATACCAAGGTGATCCCTTATGCAGGAAATGTTGTCACCAGTGATATCGCCTATGCGTTTGGAACGCCTCCAAGTGATGCTGAAACCATCAAGGTTCGTCACGGTTGCGCATTGGGTTCGATAGTCAGCAAGGATGAAAGTGTAGAGGTTCCAAGCGTGGGAGGGCGTCCTCCCCGTAGCCTGCAACGCCAGACATTGGCTGAGGTGATCGAACCTCGTTATACCGAACTGCTGAATTTAGTGAATGATGAAATTCTGCGATTGCAGGAACAATTACGTCAGCAGGGAGTAAAGCACCATCTGGCAGCAGGGATTGTCTTGACCGGGGGAGGAGCTCAAATAGATGGCGTGGCCGAATGTGCTCAGCGGGTATTCCATACCCAAGTACGTATTGGCCGTCCCCTGAACATTACTGGTCTGACGGATTATGTGCAGGAGCCTTGCTACTCAACGGCAGTCGGGCTTCTGCATTATGGCAAAGAATCTCACCTTGGTGGCGATTCTGATGCCGATAAAAGAACGTCAGTGAGCGGCTGGTTCAAAAAAGTCAGCAGCTGGCTGAGAAAAGAATTTTGATTTTTTATACAGAGGCCGCGACAATGACGCCGGCCTCGACATAAAGGCACAAAACGGAGAGAAATTATGTTTGAACCACTGGAATTAACCAACGACGCGGTGATTAAAGTCATCGGCGTCGGCGGCGGCGGCGGTAATGCTGTTGAGCACATGGTGCGTGAGCGTATTGAAGGTGTAGACTTCTTTGCGATTAACACCGATGCTCAGGCGTTGCGCAAAACAGCTGTCGGTCAGACTATCCAGATTGGCAACGGCATTACAAAAGGATTGGGCGCTGGTGCAAACCCTGAAGTCGGCCGTACCGCGGCAGAAGAAGATCGCGAAGCATTGCGTACTGCTCTGGAAGGTGCCGACATGGTATTCATCGCTGCAGGCATGGGCGGTGGTACAGGAACTGGCGCAGCCCCCGTTGTGGCTGAAATTGCCAAAGAGCTTGGTATTCTGACCGTTGCTGTCGTTACCAAGCCATTCAATTTCGAAGGCAAGAAGCGAATGGCCTTCGCGGAACAGGGGATCACTGAACTGTCCAAACATGTGGACTCACTGATCACCATTCCAAATGACAAATTATTGAAAGTGCTGGGTCGCGGCATTTCCCTGCTGGATGCATTCGGTGCAGCCAATGACGTCCTGAAAGGGGCAGTTCAAGGTATCGCTGAACTGATTACTCGCCCAGGACTGATGAACGTTGACTTCGCTGACGTTCGTACCGTGATGTCTGAAATGGGATACGCCATGATGGGATCAGGTATTTCGCAAGGTGAAGATCGTGCAGAAGAAGCGGCTGAAATGGCTATTTCCAGCCCGTTACTGGAAGATATTGATCTTTCTGGTGCACGTGGCGTGCTGGTTAACATTACTGCCGGCTTTGATTTGCGTCTGGATGAGTTTGAAACGGTGGGTAACACAATTCGTGCATTTGCCTCTGACAATGCGACGGTGGTTATCGGTACGTCACTGGATCCAGACATGAACGATGAGCTGCGTGTAACGGTTGTGGCAACAGGTATTGGGATGGACAAGCGTCCTGAAATTACGCTGGTGACCAATAATAAAGTCTCTCAGTCAAATACACTGGATCGCCGTTACCCGCAGATGTCTGGTGGAATCCCGTCATTGTCTGAAGAGAAAAAACCCGCTGCAAAAGTGGTCAATGATCAAAATGCGCAGACAAGCAAAGAGCCTGATTATCTAGATATTCCAGCGTTTTTGCGCAAACAGGCTGATTAATAGCTAAAAGATAGGATTCTCCGCTTTTTGTGCTAAACTGTCCTGCCAATTATGTTTTATAGTAATTGGCAGGATGGGTAACATTGCGAGATATAATGATGATCAAACAAAGGACATTAAAACGGACTGTTCAAGCGACCGGCGTTGGTTTGCACACCGGTAAAAAAGTCACGCTGACAATGCGTCCAGCGCCGGCTAATACCGGGGTCATCTATCGTCGTACTGATTTGAATCCACCGGTAGATTTTCCGGCGAATGCTAAATCCGTGCGTGATACCATGCTCTGTACTTGTCTGGTAAATGAACATAATGTGCGAATTTCAACCGTTGAGCACTTGAACGCGGCGCTCGCAGGTCTGGGTATCGATAACATTGTTATTGACGTCGATGCACCAGAAATCCCGATTATGGATGGTAGTGCCAGCCCGTTTGTTTTTCTGCTGTTGGATGCAGGCATTGAAGAGCTGAATGTCGCGAAGAAATTCGTACGCATGAAAGACACCGTTCGCGTAGAAGATGGTGATAAATGGGCTGAATTAGCACCATATCACGGTTTTAGTCTGGACTTTACCATTGACTTCAACCATCCGGCTATTGATTCCAGTTCACAACGTTATAGTTTGGATTTCTCTGCGGATTCGTTTGTCCGCCAGATTAGCCGTGCACGTACTTTTGGATTTATGCGCGATATTGAGTACCTGCAATCCCAAGGCCTGTGCCTCGGTGGCAGTTTCGATTGCGCCATTGTGGTAGATGACTACCGCGTACTCAATGAAGATGGTCTGCGTTTTGAAGATGAGTTCGTCCGTCATAAAATGCTGGATGCCATCGGTGATCTGTTCATGTGTGGCTATAACATCATTGGCGCATTTACTGCGTTCAAATCAGGCCATGCATTGAATAATAAGCTGCTGCAAGCAGTCTTGGCGCATGAAAGTGCTTGGGAATTTGTCACGTTTGAAGATGAAGCTGAAATGCCGCTGGCTTTCCGTGCTCCATCGACAGTGCTGGCATAGTAGCCAAAAAGTGTGCTGAAAACATTCCTATGATGAATCAATGGGTTCTGTTATCTATCACGCTTTTTTCGCTGATGTTTTTTATTCAGCGCTAGCGCTTCTTTTTGGCTGTACTGGTACCCTCTCCGGCCAGCGCAGCCAATCTCTCTAATTTCCTTTTCAATTTTTCAGGGCTGCGTTCAGCCAATACCATTAATGTTTCTGCACTTGCATGGCTCAATTGGCGCTTTGGTAAATTCTGATTATCATTATTAGGTGCTGTTGTTGACGATCTTGCGAACTCTTGCGCATTATTACTACGTTTGACCATTAATGATGGATTAATCCTGATGTCGATAGAGGATAAAGATGGTAGAATTTCGCTTCTCAGTGTCGAAAGCAAAACGGGCACTTCATAGCGAAGTCTGGTCATCCAACTGGCATTTCCTGCTTCCAGTACCAGAATATGTTTGCGATAATTGGCGACCCTGCACCATGGATGCAGTTGTGCGGGCAATAAACTGAGAATGGCACGGTTGAGTTTCAAAAGTGCAATAGCATGTTGTTGAATGATTTGAAGAGGGCTTTTACCGACAGCTGCCTCGTCTTCAAACAGCGTATCCAGTGATTGTGGTCGGCTATCTCGCATAATAAAGGCAGTTCCAGTATTTATTAATGAAGGGTGAATGAGTATTTTAAATCTTTGGCGACAATTTGGTAGGCGTTATTTTTGGTCTCACCTTTTACTGGGCATAGTCGCCACAGGAATTGGTGTTCCTGCTGTTTTAGCTGGAACGACAGAAAGCCTTCCCCATAGTAATACTTCTTCCAGCCAAAGGAACCAAAATCAGGCATTTTCCTCGTTTGATCACTTATTTCAATTACAAAGTGTCCAGCGTCAACCTTCGAATCACTTGAATTACTGGCAGCAACATGCTGTTCGCAACGTTATTCGTCGGCTTTCTTTTGCTTTTTCTATTACTGGCCCTACCCAACACGAAGTAGCAAAAGAAAGCATTCGAGTTTCTTCTCCATGCATGCAACAGCTTATGTTGGATACGTTGCATGCTATGCTGATACAAGCACCGTCACAATTTGAATCCATCCTTGATATTGAAATAACGGCGACTATTCTTCCTGATTCCCACACACCGGCACTCTGGGTAGCTAAAACTCAGGGAATTCGCGCGGGGCCAACAGCTAACCATTTATCTTTGCTTTAACTCGCCTGTCTTACTTTTTGTTTTTTTGATGAGACAGCTTTGTTTAGACAGTCTAGAAGACACAATTGGTTGGCCGCAACTTTGGCCTTATCTGAGATGTATTAATTATGATGATTAAATTACTCACTAAGATTTTTGGTAGCCGCAATGACCGCACCTTACGCCGTTTGCGTAAATCGGTTGATATTATCAACCGTATGGAGCCTGATTTTGAGAAGCTCTCCGATGAAGAACTAAAAGCAAAAACAGATCAATTCCGTGCACGCCTGAAAGAAGGTGAATCACTGGAGAAAATCTTGCCTGAAGCCTTTGCTACCGTGCGTGAAGCCAGTAAACGTGTATTTGGCATGCGTCACTTTGATGTGCAGTTACTGGGTGGGATGGTGCTGAACGAACGCTGTATTGCGGAGATGCGTACAGGTGAAGGTAAAACTCTGACCGCAACACTGCCAGCTTACCTTAATGCTTTGAGTGGACGTGGTGTCCACGTTGTGACCGTGAACGACTATCTGGCACAGCGTGACGCTGAAAACAACCGGCCGTTGTTTGAATACCTCGGTCTGACCGTCGGTATTAACCTGCCAAACATGCCAGCACCTGCCAAACGCGAAGCCTATGCCGCAGATATTACTTACGGCACCAACAATGAATATGGTTTCGACTATCTGCGAGACAACATGGCGTTTAGCCCAGGAGAGCGGGTACAACGCAAACTGCACTATGCGTTGGTGGATGAGGTGGACTCGATCCTGATCGATGAAGCCCGTACTCCATTGATTATTTCTGGGCCAGCGGAAGACAGTTCTGAACTTTACATCAAAGTTGACAAACTGATTCCTAAACTCATCCGTCAAGAAAAAGAGGATTCAGAAACCTTCCAGGGAGAAGGTCACTTCTCGGTTGATGAAAAAACACGTCAGGTTAATCTCACTGAGCGTGGCCTGGTTCTGGTTGAAGAACTGCTGATTGGCGCCAAACTGATGGATGAAGGCGAATCACTGTATTCACCGACCAACATCATGCTGATGCACCATGTAACAGCAGCGCTGCGTGCCCACGTTCTGTTTACCCGCGATGTAGATTACATCGTCAAAGATGGTGAAGTCATCATTGTTGATGAGCACACAGGGCGTACCATGCAGGGGCGTCGCTGGTCTGATGGGTTGCATCAGGCTGTTGAGGCAAAAGAAGGTGTTGAAATTCAGAATGAAAACCAGACACTGGCCTCTATTACATTCCAGAACTACTTCCGTATATATGAAAAACTGGCGGGTATGACGGGAACCGCCGATACAGAAGCCTTTGAATTCAGTTCTATTTATAAACTGGATACTATCGTTGTTCCGACAAACCGCCCGATGATCCGTAAAGATTTGCCGGATCTGGTCTACATGACCGAAGCGGAAAAAATCGATGCGATTATTGAAGATATTAAAGAGCGTACCATCAATGGTCAGCCTGTACTGGTAGGGACAATTTCGATTGAGAAGTCGGAAGTGATTTCCAAAGCATTAACCAAATCAGGTATTGGACATAACGTTTTGAATGCCAAATTCCATGCAATGGAGGCGGATATTATCGCGCAGGCCGGGCAGGCTGGCACGGTCACTATTGCAACTAACATGGCTGGACGTGGTACGGATATTGTGTTGGGCGGAAGCTGGCAGTCTGAAATTGCCAAACTGGAAGAACCAACCCAAGAGAAAATCGAACAAATCAAAGCGGCATGGCAAGAGCGTCATGATGGAGTACTTGCGGCGGGCGGTTTGCATATCATTGGTACAGAGCGTCATGAATCACGCCGTATCGATAACCAGTTACGTGGCCGTGCGGGGCGTCAGGGGGATGCAGGTTCTTCGCGCTTCTATCTCTCAATGGAAGACTCCTTGATGCGTATTTTTGCTTCCGATCGTGTCACGGGCATGATGCGCAAACTTGGTATGCAGCCGGGTGAAGCGATTGAACACCCATGGGTTACTAAAGCGATTGCGAATGCCCAGCGTAAAGTAGAAAGCCGTAACTTCGATATTCGTAAGCAATTGCTGGAATATGATGATGTTGCTAACGATCAGCGCCGTGCGATTTATGCCCAACGCAACGATCTGCTTGATGTGAGTGATGTCAGCGAAACCATTGCCAGCATTCGTGAAGATGTCTTTAAGGTAACGATTGATGCCTATATTCCGCCACAATCTCTGGAAGAAATGTGGGATATAGAGGGTTTGCACGAGCGTCTGGTAAACGACTTTGATCTGGATATGCCGATTAAAGAATGGCTGGACAAAGAACCCGAATTGCACGAAGAAACGCTGCGCGAACGTATTCTTGAAAAGGCGATTGAAGTTTACAAACAGAAAGAAGAAATCGTCAGTACAGAAATGATGCGTAACTTTGAAAAAGGCATCATGTTGCAAACCTTGGATACGCTGTGGAAAGAGCACTTGGCTGCGATGGACTACCTGCGCCAAGGTATTCACCTGCGTGGCTATGCACAGAAAGATCCAAAACAGGAATATAAGCGCGAATCTTTCGCCATGTTTGCTAATATGCTAGAATCACTGAAATATGAAGTGATCAGCACATTGAGTAAAGTTCAGGTCAGAATGCCGGAAGAAGTGGAAGCCCTTGAACATCAGCGTCGTGAAGAAGCTGAACGTTTGGCAAGGAAACAGCATTTGAGCCATGAAGTTGAGCAAGGCGCTTTGATGTCAGAAACAGAAGCACAGATGGCGAGTGGCGTACGTAAAGTGGGACGCAACGATCCTTGCCCATGTGGTTCAGGCAAAAAATTTAAGCATTGCCACGGCAGTTTATAATAAAAATCAGTAATAAAAAGCCAGCGACTCATTGTCGTTGGCTGATTGGATAAAACCCTCAAAATTCATCTCTCAGAGAATGATTTGAGGGTTTTTTTCATTTTATGGTTGGCTGAACGCTGCTGCCCAGTAGCAATTCCTGCATATTGCCAATATTTGCAATGAACTGATCATCGTGGGAAATCAACACCATGGCACCAGTATAACTATGCAGCGCTTTCTGGAGTAGTTCACGTGATTCAATGTCTAAATGATTGTCAGGTTCATCCAGCAGTAGCAGGGCAGGAGCATAAGGCCCACAAAACAAGCAGGCAAGAGCGACCTTGAGTTGCTCTCCTCCACTCAAGTAACCTGCCGGTTTCAAGGCTTCTTCACCACGTATGCGCAGTTGTGCCAGTCGGGTACGATAGCGATCTTCAGGCCAACCGGGTGACTGTAATTGAAAGTTATGCAGTGCGGATTGGTTTTTATCAAGAAATGAAAAGTGTTGATCCATCAGACGATAGGAAGGCGTTATTCGGCAAGTGCCTTGTTTGGCAGGGAATAAACCTGCCATCACTTTTAGCAAGGTAGATTTTCCGCTGCCATTTTTCCCCGTGATAGCGAGGCGATCACTATGATTCATCGTTAAACTGATGGGAGAACTTGAGCCAAAAGGTAAAATGACATTTTGCAGATAAAGTAACGGGGCAGTCGCTACTTGCGGCGCAGCAACCGTGATTGACAGAGGATCGATGATTTCCAGTTTTGTTCTGGCATCTGTGGCCAGAGAAGCGCTTCGCTGTAATCGTTCCTCATGTTGTTTAGCCTGTCGTGACAGCGAGGCTTCTGAGCGCCCTAATTCCCGATCAAGAATGATTTTACTTTGATTGGCGTTTTCCCGCCGTTGTTTACCCTGGCTTTGTCTTTTACTGGCTTTTTCTCGATCTTTTTGCTTATCACGCAAGGCTTGTTTGAGGTTTTTACGAGTCTGATCAACCTCGCGCTGTACACCTAACCGTAGCTGTTCCTTACTTTCTAACCACGTTTCCCATCCACCTGTGCTGCGGCATAGCCCTAACCCACTGAGTTCGTAGACAACTGACACATGTTGTAATAATTGGGGATCATGAGTAATCAGTAAAATACCGCCACTGAAAGTTGTCAGCCATTGAGCCAACCAGAGACGCCCTTGTCGATCAAGGTGATTGCTGGGTTCATCCAAAATCATAAACTCCGCTCCCTGATGTTTTAGTGCCAGCAGTCTGAGACGAGTCTGTTCTCCACCGCTGAGAGAACTAAAAGGCTGGTTTAATACTTCAGAGCGCAATTCTCCTTCTGCCAATAGGGATTCAACTTGAAATTGCCAATCCCAATGATTTTCCATGACATCAAAATCTGTCATATCACCGACGCCCGCTAGAATGCGTTCATTGGCTTTCATGATCTCAGTTAGTCCTAACATCTCAGCCGCATTACCTGAAAAGGATGTTAGGCCTTGTGACAGATAGCCAACATCGCAGAAATGTTTCACACTGCCTTCTGTCGGTGGTATTTGCCGAGCCAATATTGATGCTAGCCAAGATTTACCAATACCGTTACGACCGACCAAAACGTGTTGTTCCGCGTTCAAAACCATATCAATACCAGAAAACAGAGGAGTGATTTCACCAGAAAATTGATAGGCGATTTGCTTTGCTTCGATCAATGGTTGACCTTCATATTGCATGAATGATGCTTCCTTGATTTTTAAAGTATGGTTGTATGCTTTCTAGGTCGGATTTTATTTGTTGGCTAATCTCTCTCAGATACCGTTTACCAGAATGTGTCCACATAATAGGCTTTTATTCGGCTGAAGCTTGGCAAAAAGCGATAAGACGTGATTACGGTTCTGATGAGATTAATCCTGTTTCTTTCTCATATGACTGTTTATTATAGTCTGCAAGAAATAATCACATTGATTAATTAATCAACTGCAAGAAAAACCATTATGGAAAAAAAACATCTGCATATTGCGGCCGGCATCATTAAAAATACCAATGATGAAATTTTTATCACCCAGCGTCATGTTGATTCACATATGGGCGGCTTTTGGGAATTTCCGGGAGGAAAACTTGAACAGGGAGAAACTTCGGAGCAGGCGCTCATTCGGGAACTGAAGGAAGAAGTGGGGATCACGGTAACCCATTGTGAATTGGTGGAAACTATCACTCATGAGTTTTCTGACAGAAATATCACACTCTATTTTTACCTTGTGGATCAATGGAAAAATGAGCCATTTGGTAAAGAGGGGCAACCTTCCCGTTGGGTTTTGCAAACCGAATTGATCGCTGATGAATTTCCGCCGGCAAACCGCAGCATAGTGGCTTTGCTCAACAAAAGTGGATCTCATTAAAAAATAAATAATTAACGGTAGCGCCGAATACAATCGGCGCTACTTTGATGGTTATTACCGATCTGGTTCTTCGCTCCAGCTATCGTTTTCTGAACTGTCGTCCTGGCTGGCGATTTTCTTTTCTTCACTGGCCCATTCGCCTAAGTCGATTAGTTGGCAACGTTTACTGCAAAATGGGCGATATGGGTTGATTTCTCCCCATATTACCGTTTTAGCGCAAGTCGGGCATGCGACGGTCAATACTTCAGACATCTTTACTTTCTCCTGCTTGATTTGAAGGCTATGTTAACAGCAGGCTAATTCAAATGACAAATGCGCAGGTACAACACCGTGTTCGCTATCCATCGGCAGAAAGCGGATGGCAAAGCGGGTCTTGTGACCGGATATTTGCGGATAGACCAGCGCATCCAGTACGACATCTAACTTTAATCTCAATAAGTCAGATTCATCAGCATTTCCCTGATAGAAGCCGTTGTGGCTGATTTTTGGGGAAAATATAGCGGATTGGCGTATTAATTCCAGGATGCTTTCCAGTGCTTGCTGTAATGGACGCAGGCCGTCCAGCCAAGAGTTGACGGTTTTATCTCTGACAGACTGTGGTAAATGCAGCCACAGGTGTAGCGTGGGCAAGTCAAAACTGCAACATCCTCCCGGGATGCTAAGCCGTTGACGCACAATGCTGATGATACGATCTTCTTTAATGTGCTGGCTGAGACGTGGAGCCTTATTCAAGGCGATGCTCCGTTCCTTGAGTTGCTCTATCAGTATGTGGATCATCGCCGTGTCAACATCGGGCGAACCGAGCCATTGCTTTAGTTTTGCCTGTTGGCGATCCAGCTCTTTCAATAATTCAGAGCGAACTTCGCCGCGTTCCAGTATTTCGATTAATTCGGCAATCGTGCGGAAAAACGCGAGGCAACTCGCCGATGAATCTAAATGCCGCTGTTTTTCCAGTTGTTGCAGTGAAGAATCAATCCTCAACCATGAACGCATTTTTTCATTAAGTGGGTGTTCAAAGATAATAGTGGAGGTTGCATCACTCATTACGATTTTCCTGTCTGACTGATTCTGCTTGTTTTAAATACTGTTGGTGTAATTCGACCACACGGGAGATGATATCCTGCTCATTGTGATGGTTGAATATGATATCGTCCGCTTTTTCCAGCCTTTCATGACGGTTGGCCTGTGCAGCCAGAATGTTCTCGACTTGCTCACGACTCACTCCGTCACGTGTCATTGTTCGGCTGATCTGTACTTCAGGGGGAACATCAACAACTAAAATACGATCTGCTAAATGCATTAAATTATTTTCAATTAACAGAGGAACGACCCAAATGGCATAAGGGGCAGTGACTTGGCTTAGTTGCTGTTGGGTTTCTGTGTGTATCAGCGGGTGGAGAAGTGCACTGATCCACTGTTTTTCTGTTGGAACTGCAAAAATTTTTTGGCGCAGAAGGACGCGATTTAGACTGCCATCCGGCAGCAATATGTCAGCACCAAAGTGCTCTGCGATTGTCTGCAATGCGGGGGAGCCTGGAGCAACAACTTCTCTGGCGATAATATCTGCATCAATAAGTGGGACACCAAGGGATGAAAATACATTAGAGATAGTCGTTTTACCGCTACCAATTCCACCTGTGAGTGCAATAATATAACTCATTCTATCCCTTAAAATATTTCTGATAGCATATTTAAATTGTAACTCAAGGGAGTCAGATGGGCTATAAACAAACGGGTATAATTCCTGCTTTTGCGATCCCCGAAGAGAGGTAGTGGAACATGTAAATGAACTGTTACGTTAGTATTGTACCTAACTGAAAAACAGGCAGGTACATAGCCAGCAATAATAAACCAACAATCACTGCCATTATCAGCATTAGTACGGGTTCAAGTAATTGCACTAGACTATCAGCGAGGCTGATTGATTGTTCTTGATACCATGCCGCTAGATTCCCCAAAAATAATTCTAATTCTCCTGATTCTTCACCTATCATGACAAACTGCTGACATAATGGTGGAAAGTACATTTCTTTTTTTAAAGCATCACTCATGGGTATACCTTGCTGAATTTGCCTGTACAGATTTTTTACCCCTGCCATGAATACAGGGTGGTGAGTCGCGTTCAGAGCACATTCCAGCCCTGTCGTTAGTGTTAGACCTGCTTTTTGTGTCATAAACAGAATATGAAATATCTGGTTGGTTTGTTGATAAATGGTGAGTTGCTTAAAAAGAGGGAGTTTCAGAAGGAACATCTTTTCTTTTATTTGCAGTGTGGGAAATTGATGGCGCAGCCATAGGTAGCTGATTATCAATAGAGAGGCTATTGCCAAAAGTAATACACCGTGATTAATCAGGAAATCAGAGGCTGATAAAACCCACTGCGTTAAGAGAGGCAGTGAGGCATCAAACGAAGAATAAACTTGCTTGAATTCCGGTAGAACAAAAATCAGCATCAGTAAAATGACAAGAATAGTTACAAAGGCTACGATTAAGGGGTAACGGTAAGCCTTCTGGATTTTCTTACGTAATATATTTTGTTGTTCCAATCGGTTAATAATCAATTGACAGCAGGTTTCAAGTTGGCCGGTTTCTTCGCCTACCGCGATAAGCTGGCGAAATAGGGGCGAAAATAGCCGGGGATAGTGTCCCAGTGTCGTGGAAAATGACTCCCCTTGGCTGATTTTTTGAATAATATCCGTTAATACACATCGCCAAAGCATTTGTTTGCATTCCTGCAATAAGAGAGTAAGCCCCTTTAATAGGGGAATACCTGATGCCAGTAATGTGCTTAATTGATGAATGAAATGTAAGCGATAAGCGATTTCCTTTTCGCTGTAATGAATGAGTTTTTTGCATTTAATGGTATAAGGTTGCAAATCAAGGTGACTCAGATGTTGAAACACGTTTTGTTTGCTCTGACCGATGCTTTCCCCTTTTACAATGTTTCCTTTTCTATTGACCGCTTGCCATTGATAAATATATTCCATTTTCATGCTGTTTCCTGACCTGTAATCTGATAAATCTCTTCCAGTGTCGTTATGCCTTTTTCCACCAAGACCAGCCCTGCGGAAAAAAGAGTTGAATGCTGTTGTGCAGCGAGCAGCTGTGGAAGGTTGTCAATCGAGTGTTCTGACAGGGCCTGTTGGAGGGCTGGCTTGATTTCAAGAAACTCGTAGATGGCTGTCCTGCCATAATAGCCGGAAAAACAGTGTTCACAGCCAACCGCAAGCCATTGTCTTATAGAAATAGATTGTTTTACGGAATCGGGTTGTTTTATTGAAACGGATCGTTCTATGGGAACAGGTTGCTTTATAGGAATAGCGCCATTGGAGACATTGATGGCAGTGTGCTCTTTATCTTGCTGGCGGCAATGGGGGCAGAGTGTACGTACCAGCCGCTGTGCAATAATCAATTTCACGCACGATGCTGTGGTATAGCCTGAAATCCCCAAATTTTGCAGGCGGGATAATGTATCAATTGTCGAGTTGGTATGCAGTGTCGATAAGACCAGATGACCTGTTTGCGCTGCTTTCATCGATATCTCGGCGGTTTCATTGTCACGGATTTCACCGACCATAATGATATCGGGATCTTGCCGTAATAATGCTCTGAGAACTTTGGCAAAATCGAGGCCAATTTTGTTGTTTACTGGTGTCTGGTTGATGCCATTTAAGGGAATTTCTACCGGATCTTCGACGCTACAGATATTCTTCTTCGCCTGATTTAAATATTGCAGACAGCTATACAGTGTGACGGTTTTGCCGCTTCCTGTCGGGCCTGTCACTAGGATCATACCTTGCGGTAAGTGGATTTTTTGTTTTAAAAGTTGCAATTGAGGCTCTGGCAGGCCAAGTTGCTCCAGCGATAGCTGGTGTATGGTATTTAAAACGCGCAGGACAATCTTTTCTCCATGTAGAGTTGGCAACGTTGATATACGTATTGCATAACTGCTTTTGTTATCATTCCAGTCAAATTGCCCATCCTGCGGCTGGCGTTTTTCAGCAATATTGAGTTTTGCCATGATCTTCAAGCGGGCTGGAATGCCGGTATTCATTTGGGGAGAAGGTGATGATACAGCGTGCAGGATCCCATCAACCCGAATACGTATCCGATAGCCACGTTGAGAAGGTTCAAAATGAATATCTGAGGCTCTTTTTTGTATTGAGGTTGATATCGTTTGATTAATTAATTGAATAACTGGCGTGTCCATATCTTCAGAATGGGCATCGTTTGTTTGTATTTCATTGTGATTGGAATAGGGGACATCCAGTTTTTCGATACGATAATGTTCCTCATCATCATTTTCAGAACAGTGATTTTCTGCACAAGATACCAATGCATTTCCTTGTGTCAGCATGGATTCGATTTTTGCTTTTGGCCAAATATCTACATTAATGATTGAGCCAGAAATAAACCGTAATGCAGCAATGAAATCTTCATTGGGTGATTTGCTACAGGCAATAGTCATGGTATGGATCTCTCTTTTTATAATAATGGCCTGATGTCGTTGACACAGTTCATTGATTTCCCTTTCCATTAATACATTTTCCTTGTTTCTCATTTTCTATATTCCTTTAATGCTGAAGCAATTTGAAAATCTTATTTTTCGAGATGATATGTTTGAAAATAGAATAGTTTTAAAATTTAACTGTTTAAAATTTAAAAGTTTCCTGACATTTCAATTTTAAGGATTCATTTTTAGTATCACAAATGGTACGCCAGTAGATAACGCCGGTTTTGGTATCTTGGGTTGGTTTTAAGGTGGTAGTGAGCCCATTGAGATTCTGTTGCCCGGCGATGATTATTTCTCCGTCCTTTACCGTAACGGTGCTGATATAGCGGCTATTATGACCTGATGGGATTGATGCATGGCCAGTATTGCAGTCTTTATAGTTTTCTGTTTCAAAACGACAAAGTTCAACGCCAGATTTATAAGGCACAATAGTTTGTAGCATATCGGTTAATGCTGCTTTTTGGATATATCCCTGATAACTGGGAATAGCAATTGCGCCAAGGATAGACACAATCGCCATAACAACCATCAATTCCATTAATGTAAACCCTTGTTGGTTCATTCTTCCTCCTTTGTGTGTTTTCTCATGGTATGGCGCATGATCTCCGATAGATGTCGGCGTTCATAAGGATGGCAAAAACAGAGAAAAATAAAATAGCTTCAGTAATAGTTATGGAAATAGCTCGAAAAAATAACTATTCGTTACATTTTTTACAGATGAATTTTCGAGCTGGTTCGCAAATGAAAAACACGCCAGAAATAGTACTCGATTGAAAATGCTAACATGTTAACCTGTTACACTTTGAGTGGTGCCATTCCACTTGGTTGGGAATATTGCTGTTGAGATATTGAGGAGAGTAGAAGAATGAAGCTGCATGAAGGGTGGATTGATGGTGCAAGGAAGGTTATCTCTCCATATTATGATCTGCGTCCAGAAGGTGAAATCCCATCATTACTGGTCATTCATAACATCAGTTTACCTCCCGGCAAGTTTGGCGGGCCTTATATCGATCAGCTATTTATGGGAACGCTGAATTCAGATGAAGATCCGTTCTTTAATGAGATAAAGGGATTATGTGTTTCTGCTCATTGCTTAATCCGCCGCGATGGAGAAATTGTGCAATATGTCCCTTTTGATAAAAGAGCTTGGCATGCTGGCGTATCCTGCTACTGTGACCGTGAGAAATGTAATGACTTCTCGATAGGTATTGAGTTGGAAGGGACGGATTATGAGCCATTTAGTGAAATCCAGTACCTCAGATTGGCGGAAGTTACCCAACTGCTTATCTGTCACTTTCCTGATATCCGCAATAATATTACGGGGCACAGTGATATCGCTCCGGGTAGGAAAACCGACCCAGGGCCTTATTTTTATTGGGAACACTATCGGCAACTATTGAAGGAGTGAGTTGAATGACTCTCTTTATTCTATTGTTAGTACTGGCATGGGAACGTGTTTTTAAGATGGGCGACCATTGGCAGTTGGAACGCTATTTGTCCCCTTTGTTTGCCAGGATGAAATTATTTTCATTATGGAGCAGTTTGGGTATGACCCTGCTGGTCGTATTACTGACCTGGAAACTTATTGATGTTTTGAGTGATGTGGTTTTTGGTGTACCGGGAATTCTGCTGTATATCATGATCAGCTTGTTATGTATTGGTGCAGGGTCTCTGCGTTATGACTATCGGGAATATCTTCGAACTGTACGTCTTGATGATCTGGATCAGCAAAATAATCATCTTGCCCGTTTGACGATGATACAGGGAACTTTACCTGATACCACAAAAGATGAGCGGCTGCGTGAGATACAGAATGCATTGATCTGGATAAATTTCCGTTATTATCTTGCACCGATTTTCTGGTTGGTCGTGATGGGAAAATTAGGCCCTGCAATCTTAGTGGGGTACGGTTTTTTGAGGGGTTATCAAGGATGGTTGGCACAACACGGAACGGCTGTGCAACGTGCACAAACTGGGGTTGATAGTTTGCTGCACTGTCTAGATTGGGTTCCTGCACGTCTGGCGGGGATCGCTTATGCTTTATTAGGGCATGGGGAAAAAGCATTGCCAGCTTGGGTTGCATCCCTCAGTGATTTTCGGACATCGCAATATAAGGTGGTAAGTCAATTGGCTCAGTTTGCTTTAAGTAAGGAACCTCATCTTAATCCAATAGAAACTCCTGTTGCGGCTGTTAGGTTGGCGAAAAAGGCGACATTGACTATTGTGATTATTGTTGCATTGTTGACGATCTATGGAGCATTAGCTTAACGAATGAAAAAAAGTTACTGGGGGAATGAAAGCCTCCAGCAAAACAACAAGTTGGAAGATGAAGGATATATATAAATGTGAAAGGGGTCTGGTTTTAAGATTCCTTTCTTTTTAAATCATTCGATTAATAATATATTTTATTTTTTGTCTGCTTTGTTTATTTATTATTTAAATTTATGAGTTATGATGTTATATAGTGAAAGTAATTAGATGAACATTGCTCCATAATAAATGTTTTTTCACTGAGATTTGTATTTAATTGATTAATTTTATATTTATTGATGAAGTGTTATTCTTCTAAATATTATGATTTCGCTTTTTTATATGGGTACATGAATTGATAAATAGTCTGGATTATTCAGGTTAAAATAGAAATACCTTCCAGATTATAATATGGCCTAATTGTTTTTCCTATATGTAAATATATTTCTAAATTTGAAATATATAACGATATGAAAACACTTAAACACTTAAACACTTAAACACTTAAACACTTAAACACTTAAACACTTAAACACTTAAACACTTAAACACTTAAACAC